>JAHYYD010000166.1 GCA_019425105.1 Actinomycetota bacterium | reverse complement strand
CGTAGCCGGGCTGGCCGCCATAGCCTTGCTGCGCCCCGTAGCCGGGCTGGCCGCCATAGCCTTGCTGCGCCCCGTAGCCGGGCTGGCCGCCGTAACCCTGCTGGCCGCCGTAGGGGGATTGAGAGCCATACGCCTGGCCGCCCGCTGCCCCTGGCTGTGCCCCGGTGGGCTGATACGGGTTCGACGAGTCGGGAGCGGTCCACGGGGTGCTCATTCGTGCCTCCATGTTGATGGTGTCGGTCTGTGACCAATCCTGCCATACGTGGCCGTCGCGTGAAACCTTGTCCAGGACAGAAATTGGGTCGTTGATGCGCGAGTCTTCTGCGTTCGTTGCGATTTCGTGACACTATCGTGACATGAGTTCGCGCATCCTCGTCGTCGACGACGACGTCGCCCTGGCCGAGATGATCGGGATTGTCCTGCAGAATGAGGGCTTCGACGTCGTCTTTTGTGCCGATGGATCCCAGGCGCTGGCTCAATTCCAAGAGAGCCACCCCGACCTCGTCCTGCTGGACGTGATGCTGCCGGGCATGGACGGCTTTGACGTGTGCCGTGCGATTCGACGTATCTCGGATGCGCCGATCGTTATGTTGACCGCTCGTTCCGACACGTCTGACGTCGTCACGGGACTGGAGGCCGGAGCCGACGACTACGTGCCCAAGCCTTTCAAACCCAAGGAGCTCGTGGCCCGCGTGCGCGCACGTTTGCGCGGACGCGAGGACGCCCAGGTGGACGAGGGGCTCACGTTGCAGGACCTGTCCATCGACGTGGCCGGTCACGTTGTGAAGCGAGGAGGGCATGTCATCGCTCTGACGCCCCTCGAATTCGACCTCCTGGTGACGCTGGCTCGCGCGCCCTGGAAGGTCTTTTCGCGTGAAGAGCTCCTCGAACAGGTGTGGGGCTACCGTCACGCGGCCGACACCCGGCTCGTGAACGTTCACGTGCAGCGTCTGCGCTCGAAGATCGAGCGTGACCCGGAGCGTCCCGAGCTCGTTGTGACTGTCCGCGGGGTGGGATACCGTGCAGGCGCGGGAGCGTAGGGACGCGCTCAAGCGCCTCGTGGGCGTCATTACGTCGTCGAGGCCGTGGGGCTTTCTCGCGTCCTCGCATATCGCCCGCCGCATCCGTCACTCCCTGTCGGCTCGGCTCGCGGTCGCGATTACGCTCGCGGTCCTCGTAATTGTTCTCGTCTCGGGCGTCATCATCGCCTCCCAACTGCGCACGTCCATGTTCGAGACGCGCAGGGATGCGATCTTGGCCGACGCGTCCCTGCGGTTCTCCTCGGCTCAGTCCGTTTTTTCGTCGTCGACGGCTTCGTCTCCCGCTCAGGTGCAGGAGTCCGCGCGCGGGGCGCTGGCCTCGCTCAAGGCCTCGGCTGCGGGCGCGGGTGCGACCAATGTGGCGCTGCTGCGCTCCGAGGGCACCGCGGCCTCGCTGCGCATCAACCAGATTGAGGATGAGCAGATGCGCGGCCTCGTGACGGCGCAGATGCGCGCGGCGGTTGCTGGGGGAGGGGCGCAGTGGCAGTCGGTGGCTATCCGTTCGAGCGACGGCAAGAAGGAAGAGCCGGGGATCCTCGTCGGCACCCAGGTTCAGCTGCCCCGAGCGGGCACGCACGAGCTCTACATTCTGTATTCGCTGTCCGCCGACCAAGCCCAGGTCGATGTCGTTCTGCGGGTTCTGCTCCTGTCCTCCCTGCCGGTCATCGTCGCCCTGCCGATCGGCGTGTTTGCGCTCCTCCATCGCCTGCTCCTGCCGGTTCGCGTGACCGCCCAGGCGGCGACGAAGGCCTCCGAGGGCGACCTGGATGTGCGCGTTGACGTGCACGGCGATGACGAGATGGCGGACTTGGGACGCGCATTCAACGCGATGACGTCCTCGCTGCAGGACACCATCTCGCGCTACGACGAGCTCGCCAAGCTCCAGCAGCGCTTCGTCTCCGACGTGTCCCACGAGCTGCGCACGCCGCTGACGACGATCCGCATGGCCGAGGACGTCGTGTGGGATAACCGCGACGAGCTGCCCGCGCACGCGCGCCGGTCCGCGGAGCTCCTGCATGACCAGACCGAACGTATGGAGCAGATGCTTGCCGACCTGCTGGAAATCTCGCGATACGACGCCGCGAGCGCGCTGCTGGATGCAGAGGAACGTGACCTGCGCCCCATCGTGACCCGCGTCGTCGAAGCGTGCGCTGATCTCGCGCAGCGCCAGGGCGTCACGGTTGAGATCGTGGCTCCGGTGCGAGCTGGTGCAGAGATCGATGAGCGCCGCATTGAACGCGTGATCCGCAACCTCGTTGTCAACGCGATTGAGCACGCGGACGGTACGACGGTGACGATCACCGTGGCGGCCACCGAGACGGACGTGGCCTGCCGCGTGCGCGACCGCGGCGTGGGAATGACCCAGGAGGTCGCTGACCATGTCTTCGATCGCTTCTACCGTGCGGATACCGCGCGGGCGCGCACGACTGGAGGCACCGGCCTCGGCCTGGCGATCGCGACGGAAGATGTCGCCATCCACGGCGGGCGCCTGCAGGCGTACGGCGAGCCGGGAAAGGGGGCATCCTTCCTGATGACACTGCCCAAGCGAGCCGGCGAGGAGATCGCCAGCCGCCCCCTCGTCCTGTGGGAGGCCGAATGAAACGCTCCCTCGTCCTCGTTGCTCTCGCGTGCTTGATTCTCGCGGGCTGCACGTCCCTGCCCCGGTCGTCGGCTCCGGCTCCCTTCGACGTGTCCTCCCGCGACGGCAGTGGCGTCCAGTTTTCGGCGGAGGGGCCCGCTGACGGCTCCGATGCGGCGACCCTCGTCAATGATTTCCTCCTGGCGTGCGCGGCCGGGCCGCAGGACGACTTTGCGACCGCCCGCCTCTTCCTGAGTGCTTCCTCCGCTCGCACCTGGCAGCCGGACACGGAGATTCTCCTCTACGACACCGACACGACGCCCGCCATCACCGCCGGCTCCGAGACGGCCTCGCAGGTCGATGTGACGGTCTCGGTGCTCGGCGTGGCCAGCGTCGATTCCTCGGGTGTGCTCACGCGCGTCGATGCATCCACGGCCTCGCACACGTTCACGCTCGTGCGTGAAGACGGGCAGTGGCGCATCAACGCGCCCGACAACATGGTCCTCATGAGCCGGGCGGCCTTTACGGCCTCGTACTCGCTCGTCAACCTCTACTTCCCGACTGTGGAAGGCTCCGACCTGGTCGCGGATCCTCGGTGGTATCCCTCGCGTCGCCTCGCCTCGTATCTGCTGGCCGGCCTCGTCGCCGGGCCCAGCCAGGCCCTCGCTCCCGTCACCGCGAACGCGATCCCCGCGGGCACGACGATCCCCTCTCACGGCGTCGACGTCAGTGATGGAGTCGCGCACGTCGAACTCAACGCCGTCATGCCCGCGAGCGAGGGCGGCCGCGAGAGCCTGGCATGGGAGTTGACGCGCACGCTCACACAGGCAACAGACGTGTCCCAGGTGAGCGTGTCGCTGTCCGGCGAGACCTTGGACGCGTCCGCCCCTCCTGCTGAGCCCACGTATTCCCTCGACACTCTCGTCGGCGCCGGGCCGGACGGGGTGGGAATCGTCTCGGGTACGACGATGACGATGCTCGCCTCGGTGTCGGGGGCTTCCTCTCCGACGGCGTCGCCGGTGGATCCGTCGCTCATCGCGTGGAGTAGCACCGACGGGGTGTACGCGCAGCGAGCGGGTACATCCGTGGCGTTTATTCCCGGCACCGCGCCTGCGGGCCCCTCCATTGATCGTTTCGGCTGGGTGTGGGGCGCCTCGACGTCGGCGGCCTCTGTCTCGGTCGCGGGTGGGGCGGATGGCGTCTTCCCCGTGAGCGTCGAGTCTGAGGGCGCGGGCGATATTCGCGCCGTGCGTATCTCGCCGGATGGGGTGCGCGCGCTCGTGATTCGCGGAGCCGATTCCAGCGCATGGGTGGGCGTCGTCGAACGCGGCCCCGCGGGACGCCCGCAGGCGATGCGATCCCTGACCCAGGTGAGTCTCGAACGCGGAACTGTCATCGATGGCTCGTGGACGACCTCAACGGGCCTGGCCCTCGTCGTGCGCGAAGCAGGAAGCTCCGACGACCAGCTCGTCACCCTTCCCCTGGGTGGTTTGCCGTCGAACGTGTCGCTGCCCATCCGCGTGAGAACGATGAGCGCCGGCGCGTCCTCCTCGTCAATCGTCATTACGGGCACCGATGACGCGGGCAAACCCCAGGTCCTGATCCGCTCGGGCGCGCTGTGGCAAAACGCCCCCGATCCGCTGACGTCTGCGCGCTACGCGGGGTAGGTGTCGTGGTGGGTGCGCGCGGTCATCGCACTCTTGCGCGGGGATTGATCGGGGCGATCCTTCCCGTGCAATGCGCGGGATGTCGCGCCTGGGACGAGGTCCTGTGCCCCTCATGTCGGCGTCTCGCCCAGGTCGAGCCGACCCCGACGCTCATTGAGGGCGCGCGCGGCGACATACCCGCTCTGGCCATGGGGGATTACGCGGGTCCCCTGCGGCGCATCGTGCTCACCGCCAAGCATTCCGCGCGCACGGACGTCACCGATTTTCTCGCCGAGGCCGGGGCTCGCCTCGGCACCGCCTTGGCCCGGGTGCTGGGCGTGGCTGGGTCGCCCGCTGGCGCTGGGGGTTCCCGTCAGGGGAGGGCAACGCCGACCGGGGGAGCGGTGGACGTGTGGGTGGTGCCCGCGCCCTCCTCGTGGAAGAGGCGCCTGCGGGGCAGGCAGGTGGCGATGCCGCTGGCGTGCGCGGTTGCGCGGGCTCTGGCGGCGAGCGCGCAGCCAGGAGTGCGCGTGCGGGTGGTAGATGCGGTGCGACTGCGCGTGGGTGCCTCGTCCCAGTCGGGCAAGGCGGGGGCGCAGCGCACGGTGGGGCGCATGGGGGCGATGCGGGCGCTCGCGGTGCCTCCTCGCGGAGTTCTTGTTGTGGCGGTGGATGACGTGGTGACGACGGGGGCGACGATCCGGGAAATGGAGCGTGTTGTGGGAGGGCTTGACGCGGTTGTGACGCTGTGCCGACCCGGGCTTATCTCATGACGTGCGTCACCGGCTGGGGTATGATGTGACTACAGACTTTCGATAGCGTGAGCAGCAGGGACGCTCCTCACGTCAATGCGGGAGG
>JAHYYD010000165.1 GCA_019425105.1 Actinomycetota bacterium | reverse complement strand
TCCTCGATGATGCACAGGGCGCGGTAGTTGCCGATGCGGTAGCGCCACTCGCCTGATCGGTTGGCGGTCAGTCCTTTGCCGTGGATGCGGGGGTCCGAGCAGCCCTCGAGGTTTTTGCCGATCCATGACGTAATGAGTCGCGCGTCGAATCGGTCCATCTTCTTCAGTTGCTTGAGGGCTGTGTCGCTGTACTCGACGTGATAGGACATTCACAGGCCCAGCTGTGCGAGTACCTGCTCGTGGGTGTAGCGAACGCCGTTGTCTGCAGCGAGTGCTTCGCGCAGGGTGGCGAGATCCTGCTGGTCCTCGATCTTCTCGAAGACGGCATCTCGAACGAAGTCAGAGATTGTTTTTCCTTCAAATTCGGCGTACTTGCGCACGACCTCGGCGTCTGTCTCGTCAAGGCGCATCGTCATGGTGGGCATGGTGACCTCCCGGTGGTGAATACAATGTATTCTATGTCGCTCTGGTGTCAATGTGCAATGGTGTTGGCCCTAGTGGGTAAAGCTGCCTGAACGGTCCTGTCTCTGCCTGATGATTGCCGTCAGCGCTGCCCGGTCATTGGGAGGGCTGAGGTCTGGAGCGTGTAGCTATTTCAAGCTGACAGTATGCTGCGGGGCGTTCACACTGTTGTCAAGAACCGTGCGGCTAGGGAGACGAGGAGGCCGACGATGAGGTACGCCGAAACGGTGCTGTTACAGGGTGGGGTGGAACTCCTCGTGAGGAATGCCGTCGCGTCGGATGCTCGTGCGCTGCGTGACATCATACAGCGCACGCATGCGGAGACTGACTACCTGCTGTCCTACCCGGATGAGCAAAGCGCCGACGATGAACAGGAGGCTCGCTCGCTGGCGGAAACGGAGCGCAGTGGCAATGAGGTTGAACTCGTCGCCATCCTGGATGGACGGATCGTGGGAAGCGCCGGAATTACGGCGGTGGGCGGTAGACGCAAGGTAGTTCACCGCGCGCGCTTTGGGATCAGCGTCCTCAAAGATTACTGGGGGATGGGGATCGGACGAGTGTTCATGGAGTCGTGCATCGACTGTGCGCGCCGGGCGGGATACACCCAGCTCGAGCTCGAGGTGGTGGCTGACAATGAACGCGCGCTGTCCCTCTATCGGCGCGCGGGGTTCGAGGAGTACGGGCGCAACCCCCGAGGCTACCGGTCCACGGCTGTGAGCTACCAGGAGCTCGTGCACATGAGGCTCGAACTGTAGCCTCGAAGGGTCGCTGGCGGTTATGTGTCTAGCTTGAGGGCACTAGAACCCCAGTTCCATGCAGACCTGCGTGTGTAGCGTCTGCCATTGTTGGCAGCCACAGTGGCATGCAGAGTGTTGAGATCCTGCAGGCCCGCGAGCGCTGCTCAGTCGACGTCCTCGTGCCAGATCTGGCGCATGGGAACACCCTTGTCAAAGGTGCGGGTCGAGCCGTCCTGGAAGGTGACCTCGACCTTCTCCTTCTCCTCATCCTCCGGATCTTCGATCCAGTCCACCCAGTCGATCGCGGGGGAGAGGGTGCCGTCCTCCCAGACGATTCGATAGCCCTCGCCCAGCAGTTCGGACATGACGTCCTCGATCTTGTCGGTGTTCATCGGACCTTCCTTGCGTCGATGCCCTGGTGCGCTGCGGGTGCGCGACTGAGAACCAGCTTAGCAGCGATACCTCGGTGAGTTGGTCCCAAAACTCAGCCTGGCCTCATGCCTGAGAGACAGAACGAGGCAGAGGCGGGCTAGCGCGTGTAGCAAACTTTGCCATCCGCGCGTTTTGCTGCTTAGTCAGTTTCCTCTTGTGGGCCTTTCCCGATGTCTGGGTTCCGCCTGCGCCAATACGCGTAGTCGCAGTAGGTGTACTTGTGTTCCCACACTGGATTACTCGGGCCCCAATCGGACATTGGACAGTCTGTGGTGACGTCGTCGGCGAGCTCGAGGATGACATCGACGAGCTCGAGCCTGTCAACGAACCTGTCGGGGATCGCGCTGAAGCCAATACGTGCTCCCACCAACATGCCTGCGATCGCCGCAGTTGTGTTGGAGTTGCCTCCGTGGTTGGCAGCGAAAGTCATCGCTCCTGCAATGTCGTTTTCGTGGCGCAGTGCGCAGAGGAGGCCGATCGCTAAAGCCTCCTCGGCGACCCACCCCTCGCCGAGGGAATGGATGGCGTCCAGGTCACTTGAGGCTGAGGAAGCGAGCGACACCGCCGGGCGGATGCTCCGCAACAACTCGTACACGACCGTGGTGCGGGAATCGGGGAAGGTCTCCTCCAGAGCCTTCAGTGTTTGGTTGACGGCCTCGGTGATGGAGAGCTCCTGGTGAATGATGAGTGAGATGATGAGGGCTAGTGCCCCCGACGATATCCAAGCAAGTTTGTGGCCGTGTGTGAGGGCAGCCGTGTTTGCCGCCAGGTCGAGAATATAGGCGGGGTCGTCGGAGTAGGACAGGCCAATGGGAACGGCCCTCAGCAGGCATCCGGAGCCTTTGGAATCATTGACGGGCTCATCCATTGAGCCGAACTTATCGGAACTAAAGACCTTCATGGAGGTGGGAGAAAGAGCGCGCTGTGCGGACGACGAAGGGTAGGCGCTGATCCATCCCACCCGACTTCGGGATGCACGTTCGGTTGTCTGCACCCGGTACCAGTCAAAGTAGAAAGCGTCGAAATACTGGTACACAGGGGCCATGATCCCGCGCAGGGCTCCTCGCGTGTGAGCGAAGAGGATCCCATTTGCGCTGAGCAGCATGAGTTGTGTGTCTGCGGTGATACGCGCGGTTCCGTTCTCGTCCAAGTCGTAGTCGGTGATTCCGCGGAGCCCGTAGCGTTCGGCTATCGCGGTCTCTGAGAGTCTTTCGACCGGGTAACCCAGTGCGTCTCCTGCGGCGCAGCCGATCATTGCTCCTCGGATGCGATCTCGCCGGTCCATGGGTGCCTCCTCGCGTGGGTTCTGACCGTGACCAGAGCCAGTTTACCGGTCAAGGTTTTGTAGTGCTCCTGAGCAATCTGACCTGGGCTTGTGAAGGTCTTCGTCGTTTTCGCGGTGATCTGCGCGGACGTCGCCCCGGCCTCGTTTGTCAGGTGACACGAGGCCGGGCGGGGTTATGGCGCTCTGTGAGTGTCTGCGCCGTGTTGCGAGCGGCGTACCCTTGAATCGTGAAGGTTCTCGTCGTTCCCATGGTCGCCCGCTCGCGGATGGGCGGGCCGTGGTCGCGCGCGCAGCGCGTCGCCCGCGCCTTCCGGGATGGTGGCCACGAGGTCACGCTCGCGTGGGGAGATGACGGCAACTGCGCGGATCCCATCGCTCCGACGCTCGAGATTCCGGTGCCCTCGCCCCTCGGCCTTCCCGAGGCCATCGCCCGCCACACTTTCCCCCTGGCCTCGCGCCTCGGACTCATGGGCCGCAAGCCCGTGCGCAGCTTCGAGGAAGTCCTCTGGCTGACCGGCGCTCTCGACGAGCGCTACACGCGCGCGGCCGTCGATACGCTCCGCGCCCAGATGCGAGCCGCGCGCCCCGACGTGGTCTACTCCGAATTCAGTCTCGCCGCCGTCATCGCCGCCCGCGCCGAGGCCATCCCCTGCGTGGGCAGCAGCTCACAGCCGACGACCGCCTCCTATGCTTCCAACCCGCGCAAATCCGCGGGCATTCGACGCCTCCTGCGCGAGATGGGCATGCCCGCCCCGGCCTCGTCCCTGACGGTCCTTGAGGGGATGCGGCGCCGCTTCATCCCGAGCTGCCCGACCCTGGAACCGCGCCCAGGGGAGCGGGCCGTCTACTGCGGGTTCCTCGACGAGCCACCCGCCCTGACAGCGAAGAATCGCGACTGTGCCCTCGTCTACCTCGGCGCGGGAAGCGTCCCCGCGGGCGTCGCCGTGCGCGCCGGGCGAGAGCTCGCCGAGGCCCTCGGATGCGACGTGTACGTCGCGGGCGTGCCCGAGGCCACCCAGGTCTCAGGTGGTTACACGGTGTACTGTGCGCCCCGCTTCGACTTCGCCGAGCTCCTGCCACGCGCCTGCGTCTTCGTGCACCATGGCGGGCAAAACTCAATGATGGACGCCCTGTCCTCCGCCGTCCCCCAGGTCATCGTCCCGGGTCGCGTCTTCGAACGCCAATTCAACGCCGAGGCCGTGGACAACGCGCGCTGCGGCCTGACCGTGCGCGCTTCCCAGCCGACGCTCATCGCGCGCGCCGCCCGCCGACTCGTCGATGAACCGGCCCTGGCCTCGGGAATCCGGGGACTGCGCGAGGAACTGTCCTCTCTGGGCGGCACCAAGCGCATCGTGCGCGAGGTCGAAACACTGGTCAGCTAGGCCCAGCCGCGCAGGATCGCCTCCAGGCCGCGCTCAAACTGGGCGTTGAAATCGTAGCGGCCGTCCAGAAGGTCCTCGATGAGCGGGCGCAGCGCCTGCGCATCCTCGGGATCGAGGGCAGCGCTCGCGGCCGACAGGTCGACCGGCTGCTCGGGGGAGCCGCCCACGGGCGGAACGACCTCGGCGGCGACGAAGGCCGTCGTGTAGATCGACACGGCGTTCACGAGCCCCAGCATGTCCGCGTTCGGCGTGAAACCGCGCCGGGCGAGCGTCACGAACACGCGCGCCAGGAGCGAGAGTTGCTCGGGCGTTGACATCGGGTGCGTGAGCAGCAGCATGACCGCGCCCGGGTGGGAACGCAGCGTGGAGGCCAGGCAGTGCGCGTAGGCGCGCATGTAGGTCAGCAGGGGCGAGGCCGGGGCGCCCTCGGTCGGTACCGATGCCTCGTTCGTCGGTGTTGCCGCCACGCCGACCGCCCCGTCGTCGACGCGGCCCAGGAAGGCCTCGAACGTGAGGCGCCAGACCTGCTCGGCGATGCCCTCCAGGAGCGCCGCCTTGTCGGGGAAATGGCGATAAAAAGCGGCCTGGGAGACGCCGAGGCGCTTTCCCAAGGACCGCAGAGACAAAGCGGAGAGTCCCTCCTCGTCCACCAGGTCGAGCGCGGTCGACAAGATGATGTCTCGCGATAGTGCGCGCTGGCGTGACGACGGCATGGACTCTCCGCTTCGATGGACGTTACTCCCTGTGATAACGGAACTGTACCAGTGCCAGCCCCGCGATCACGGCGAAGAAACCCCACAGGACGCCGATCCGCGCCCCGACGTCCGACAGGC
>JAHYYD010000164.1 GCA_019425105.1 Actinomycetota bacterium | reverse complement strand
CCGTACCAGACGGGAATGGACTCGGGGACGGTCCACAGGGCGTCGGGCACCATGGCCTCGAAGCTGCCGTGAGCCATGAACTGCTCGATCTCGGACAGGGAGCGAATCGCGATGCCCGCGACGCACTGCGGGAACTCGCGGGCGAACTCCGCGTAGATTTCGGGGTCGCGCTGCCCGTCATCGCCGACCAGGAGCCAGCGCATGTGCGGGAACATGCGGGCCAGGCGGCGCAGCTCGCGGCGCTTGTGCTCGGGGCCCGAGCGGAACCATCCCGTGTTCGACGGGCCGAAGTCCGTCATGAGGAAGCCGCCGGCCGGATAGCCGGTGCGCTCCAGGAAGGAACGCACGGTCGGCACGACGTTCCACGCGCCCGTCGACAGGTACATGATGGGGGCGTGGGTGCCCTCGGGCACGCCCTCCGACGTGGCCGAGGAGGTGGTCAGCGTCGTCAGCAGATTCGCCATGCCGGGGACGGCCTCGCGCGCGGAGACGCGGTCGAGGAACGCGTGCTTCGCGGCCGTGACCAGGCGCGGCAGCATCGACACCATGACGGTGTCGTCGATGTCGGAAACCACCCCGAAATGCTCGTCGTCGGAGACGATGCGCAGACGCACGCGGGCGGGGCGTCCGGCGCGGATGCGGCCCTTGCGGGGGCGCTCGTGCATCGCCGAGGCCGGGGCGGGCAGCGGGGTCGCGGTGCGCAAGGTGGCGGCGAGCTTGGCGGCGGTGTCCTCGGACATGCCGAGGGCGCGCACGTCGCCCGCGTGCAGGACCTGAATGGTCGCGTCGTGCCAGCCGGGTTCGAGGCCGTGGCCCAGGACCGTGATGTCGACGAAGCCGCCGCGGTCCGCGAAGGCGAGCCTGCGCGCGTTACCGACCGTGACGAGCACGGGCTGACGGGGGACCTGGGCGTTGAAAAACTGGCGCCACCCGCGCCTCGTCTGGAGCCAGGAGCGGCCCTCGTCGCCGCGCGCCATGAGGACGCGGCCGAGGATGCGGGCACTGCGCTGGGAGCCGATGCCTCCGAAGCCGACGACGCCCGGGTAGTACCAGCCCTGCGACATGACTGCGACCAGCAGAGTCGACGCGAACTCGCCGACGCCAGCCGTGAGGGCGAGCGCGAGCGAAGGGGATTCGTCGTCGATGAGAGGCGGTCGGAGGCGCATGAGGGCAATCATAGGGCCTCGACCCACCCGGAGCGCAAGAATCGGGGTTGCGTGGTCCTCAGTCGAGTGGAAGCGTCGGCATTGGGGCGGCAGCGGTGCCCCTGCGCAGGGCGGGCAGGCCGATAAGCATGAGGAGGACCATCGCCCAGCCGGATCCCGACATGGTGAAGAGTCCGCCGCGCGCGCCGATCGCGTCGATCGCGGGACCTGCGACCGCGGTGCCCAGGGAGGTCCCCAGGTTGATCGAGGTCGACATCCAGGTCAGGCCCTCGGTGAGCTTCGCGGGGGAGACCGACTTCTGGATGATGACGTTGACGTTCGTCATGGTGGGCGCGCAGGTGAGGCCCGTGATGAGGATGACGGCTGCCATCGTCCAGATGTTGAAGGCCACCGGGAAGAGGCTCATGCCGATCGCCATCGCGATCACACCGATCACGAACAGCTGCCAGGTGGGTCGCCGCCACGTGCGGGCACCGTAGATGAGCGCGGCCGTCAGCGAGCCGATCGAGAAGAGTGCGAGGAGGATACCGCCGAGCGCGGGGGTACCCAGCTCCTCGGTGAAGCTGACCATTGACACTTCCATCGCGCCGAACGTCATGCCCATGCCGATGTAGGTCGCCGCCATGACGAGGACGACGGGCTTGCGGATGACGGACTCGCGCGGGGCGCTCGGGTCGTGGGGGATGATGGCGGGCTCGGAGTCGCGGCGCGAAAGGAAGAGGATGCCACCCACCGCCAGGCTTGCGATCGAGATGATGAGGCCGGTCGCGGGGTGCACCGCGGTGCCCAGGACCGTGGAGAGCACGGGACCTACGATGTAGACGAACTCGTCGACCGCGGATTCGAGGGCGTAGGCGGTCGTCAGCTGTCCGGGCTTGTGCAGGATCGTTGACCAGCGCGAGCGCACGAGCGCGCCGGGTGCGCCCCACGTGGCACCCGCGAGGGCTGCCGGGATGAAAAGCGTCCACGCCGGGGCGTGCATGAAGACGGCGGCGACCAGCGCGGACATCGACAGGACCGAGATCGTCCACGCGGGGCCCATGACGCGCAGCTGCCCGTGGCGGTCGACGCGGCGCGCGAGGATGGGCGCGCACAGAGCCATGACGATGATGTTGACCGCCGAGACGGCGCCGGCCAGCGTGTAGTTGCCGTACTCGGCGCGCACCATCAGGATCGTCGACAGGCCCACCATCGACATTGGCATACGCAGTACGAGGCCAGCCGCGGAGAACTTCCACGACTGACGGACACGCAGAATATCGAGATAGGTACCGAGCATCCTCTCATTTTACCGTTGGTCGGTGGGCGGAAAAGCCGCGCGGAGTGGGGCGTACGTAACCATCCGGGCCCCGCGCGCGGGAGGAAAAACCCGCTCAAATGGCCCTCGATTTGTGGCGCAAGAACCGGGCCCCGCGCGGGGGAGGAAAAACCTGGTGTCGCGATGACCGACGAGCGCTGGCAAGCCGGGCGGCGCGCGGGAGGGGACACCGCGAAGAAGCCACGGCCTCGTCCGTGGGGGACGAGGCCGTGGCCAGGATCGGGGAACGGCTTCAGTCGGTCACCTCGAAGATGCCGGTCTGGCCCTTTTCCGCCAGGGAGAGTGCGTGGTTGACGAAGGCGTAGTGGCCGGCCTCGAGGGGCGTGAACTCGACGAAGCCGCCCTCGGCGGCGCCCAGGGACAGGACCTGGCCCCAGCCGCCCCCGCTGCCGCCGCCGCGGATCACGTAGGCGCCCTCGCGCCACACCGTGTCGAACTGGGTGCCCACGACGTGGAAGGTGGTCGCCAGGTTGGGGCCCGCGTCCATGACCCACACGCGCACGCGCTCCTTGGTCTTGATGGGGATGGGGTGTGCCTTGTACTGGAAGGGAACGCCGTTGAAGGCCATTGCGTTGGGTTGCAGGGCCGACAGGAGGGACGCGTCGGCGCTCTGCCCGTCCGCGCCCAGGTAGAGCTCGGAGGCGACCATGACGTACTCGCGGTCGACCTTGTCGAGGTCGGTCGGGTCAATGATGACGGCGCCGAACATGCCGTTCGCGATGTGCATCGACATGGGCGCGGTTGAGCAGTGGTAGAGCCAGATGCCCGCGTTCTTCGCAACAAACGTGTATTCGAGGCTCTGCCCGGGCTCGATGGAGCGCATGACGTTGTCGGGGGCGACGAGGCCCGCGTGGAAGTCCAGCGAGTGGCTCATCGTCCCGTTGTTGACCAGCGTGATGTGGAAGGTGTCGCCGATGTGTCCGCGCAGGATCGGGCCGGGTGCCTCGCCGTTGAAGGTCCACGTCTGGCGGGTCAGCGTGTCGGTGACGTTGGTGGTCTGCTCGGTGACCGTGAAGGTGTAGTAGCGCTCGGTTTCGCTGGTCGCGGCCGGTAGGGCGGGGTCGCGCGCGTCGATGGACGCCGCGTAGTCGGTCAGCTCGGTCGCCGTGGCCGGCCCGCCGGTCGCATCCTGGCCGTGGTCGTGCCCCGCGTGGCCGCTCGAGGCCGAGGGCCCCGAGGAGGACGAGGCGCCCGTCGCCTGCACGTGCAGCGTCATGCCCATCTCGCGGTGACCCGGCAGGGAACACCAGCCCTCGACGTCGCCGCCGATGACGCCGAGATCCAGCTCCTTCGTCTCGCCCGACGCCAGGGACCCGGAGGACACGCCCGTCTCAAACACCAGGTCGTGGCGCTGATCCCCCGAATTCGTGAAGTCGATGATCAGGCGGTCACCAACCGGCACCTCGATGTGGTTGGGGGTGAACGCCATGCCCTCGACGCCCACCGACACGCGGGTCGTGTGCCCGGTCGGCGTCACGGACGAGGCCGTGGCCCCCGATGCGGTCCCCGTGCCCGACGTGGTGGGCGCGGACGGGTTGGATAGGAAGATCGCCAGCGCGAGTGCCACGACGGAGACGACGCCGATGATCGCGCCCGCCGTGCGGCTCATGGGCGAGTGGTCGCCCGCCGGGCTCATGCGCAGCTTCGGCGTTCCCGTCGAGCTACCCTTCGGGGCGGACGTTGTGCGGGCGTCTCCTCCCGATGAGGGTGACGCAGACAGGTTCAGGTCAGCCACGGCGGCCTCCTTACGTGGTGGTGGGGGATTGGGCGGCGCGCTTGACACGCGCCTGGGCCACGCCGCAGCGGGCCATGAGGACGATGTCGACGACGTAGGTGGCCAGCAGGACCACCCACGCGGCGATGGTGAGGCGCTCGGCGGGCACGCCGCCCAGGGATGCGACGGCGAGGGCAAACACTGCGGCCACGTTGCGAGCCGCCTCCCGGATGGGCGCCCCGGCCTCGAGCACGCCGACCCCGACGCGCACCGCGGACGGGCCGCCGCCGATGACGACGGGCATCAGGTAGGTGAGCGCGCCGACGAAGAGCTGGCCCACGCCGGCCGCGCCGAGGATCGGCAGCCACGGCAGGAACGCCGCGCGCAGGCCGGTCGCGTCCGCGGCCTCGAAGGCGCGCAGGGACGCTCCCGCGCCGGCGACGAGAATCCAGGCGGCACCCAGCATGAGGGACCATGCGCCGTATTCGGCGGGGCCCTTTGTCAGCGCCGCGCGGACCAGCGGAACGCCCACGCCCAGCGCCGCCGCGCCCACGACGACGAGGAGCCCCACCGACGCCACGCGCATCGACCCGGCCACGACTCCCGCGCCCGCGACGAGAAGCGCGGCCACCCACATGGGTAGCGCGCTCGTCGCGAAGGACACGGCACGTGGATCCATGCGCGTACGCATCGCGGTCGGCCCCAGCGTCACCAGGGTCCCACCCATCGTCAGGCCCACCCAACCGGCCACACCCGCCAGCGCGTGGGCGACCGTCAGACGATCCCGGGCCTCGGCCAGCCACGCGGGTGCGTTCGCATCAAACATGGCCACCGTGACGAAACCGGCCAGCAGCGCGCCGACCACCAGGAAGAACGCCGCCGCGATGTAGTAGCGGATAATCACCGCGAAACGCGACGCCAGGCGCTCGCGGGACGCGGTGAGCAGCGCCCACCCGTGCCA
>JAHYYD010000163.1 GCA_019425105.1 Actinomycetota bacterium | reverse complement strand
CTCGAAGCCCGGCCAGGCCCTGCCGCCGCCCATGGGCACCGCAGCCAGACCCTCCGGCCCCTGCGGCGCTCTTCATCGTGGTGGTGCCTGGTATATTCAGCAATTTCGCACGTAATTCCCTCGCAACTTGTTCAAACCTTGAATTCGCCTCGTTGGGATTGCAACGTTTTCGGGTGGTCTCGAAAAGTGACCGTGGGAAATTATGTGCGAAATTTGTTTGGCTGTGTTCTTGCTGCCGCCCACCGGCACCGCGGCGAGGTGCTCCGGCCCCTTCGGCGCGCTTCACACCTGTGGGGCCAGGAGTGTTGTTGTGTTGGCTCGCTTGATCTCTGCCTTGCGTTCGGTACACAGTTTGCCCTGCTTGGCTTCTTGGTGGTGAGAACGGTGCATAACTCTCCCTGCTTGGCTTCTTGGTGGTGAGAACGGTACAAAACTCTCCGTGCATGCAGAAAAAGCGCCAAATTGAGCCATTTCGGGCGTGCTGGGAGAGTTTTATACCGGATATGCGGTGAGGGTGGGTGTGCGTGGAGAGTTTTGTACCGGAAGTGGGGCCGTGCTACTTGTGCTGGGAGAGTTTTGTACCGAAAGTGGGGCCGCCCTTGGGTCCTGTTGTCGGGCTTTTGCCGCTCACGGGCGCTGCCTCCGGGCTCTCCGTGCCCCTGGCGTTCTCCATGCCGGTGGTGATGGGGGTTTTGCACTACACGAAGCCTTCTTGCGGCGTGTCGCCGGCGTGTCGGACCCCCGTGTAGTGCAATTCCCCCCGATTGGTGACGGCGAGGCCGCGACTTGAGGCGGTGCGGCCGCCACAGTGCAGACCCATTGGGCAAAATGAGACCAAAACCGACGGTTGTGGCTGAATGGGTCTGCATTTTGGCGGATTCGATGTCCGTCGTGCTGTGTTGGTCGCACCTAAGCCCTTGAACATGCGAGTTAACCCCTCGATACGCACGTTAACCCCTCGATATGCGCCTGGGCGGCCTCGATATACGCCTGGGCGGCGTTGCCCACGTGCGCATGAGAGGGTTAACGTGCGCATCAAGGGGCCAAGGGCCCAGGCCACCACCCATCGGGCCAGCGTGCGCGTGAGACGGCTCTACGAGGCGAATCGGCTCCGGTAGCTATCCCACAGGTCGCGCAGCTTCTTGCCGTCGGATTCGCGCACGAAGACATCGAGGGCTGCGGCGCTGCTGGTTCCTGTCAGGGCGGTGACTGCGGCCGACGGGGAGGACACTTCCTGGCCGTCGGGCAGGACGATAGTGCCCTCGGGGGAAATGGCCACGACGTAGACGTTGCCGAGGTTGCGGCGCCGCCAAATGAAGGTGTCACCGGGGGCGATGATGCCGGTCGCGACGACGTCGGCCAGGCGCACCTGGCGGCCGCGGGCAGCCGAGCGCTTGTCGACGGCGGCCTCAAGGTCGGCGCTGGACAGGAGAGATAGGTCCACGCCATCGGAATCTCGCCGAATATCCCAGTAGTCCAAGATCAGTTGAGTCAGGTGCCTCTGGCGTTCCTCAAGGTCGGTAGCGTGAATCTCGCCCCCGGTTGAAGGCAGGGATCCGACCGCGAACTCGCCGAGCGTCATCACGCGGTGGGTGGCGCGCACCACCGTATCCCAGTCGGGTGCCTGGTTGACGGTACGTGACTTAATCGTGGACAAGATGAAGCTCCCCAGGCGCTTGTTCCACGCGCGCAGGTCGATGTCCTCGCCAACGCCGCGAATGTGGCTGGCTGGAAGCCCGCATACAACGCCCATGGAGCGCGGCAGACGCGTCGGGAAAGAACCGTGTTCGTGGACCATCGCGTGGTACAGCAGGACCTTGCGGATGGAGGACTGAGGCAGGGGTCGCGAGATCGTCTCAGCGGCCCGGTGGCGGACGCTATCCGGCACGGAACAAGCAGCGTTGAGAGACTCGCCGTCCTCGAATGCTGTGATGAACTGTGTGATGATTGCGGCGCGAGCCGACGGGGTGAGACGCGCGGCGACAGCAGTGCCGTAGACGCGCTCGAGGAGGAGCAACAGCGACGTGGTTTCCTCGTCGCCGTGCCCCGCGCGCAACACGCTCATCGCCGCTGGCTTCCAATCCGAGGAGTCATACAGGCGCAACAGCTCGAGCGGCGTGGCCGCGGGGTGGCCCACCAGAGGCTCCAGCGTCGCCAACGTGTACGCGCGAGCGGAGGGAACCAAGACCTCGTCAATAAACTCCTCGCCGCTCCTGGCGGCGAGGAACGGCGTGAGGACCTGCTCGTCGAACGCGTCGATGAGGGCCCTCCTGGCGGGCGCGCGCAGGGTGAGCGTGAGCAGATGCCCAAAAAACGCGTCCGGGCTTTCCGTACCCAGCGTGTCGATGGATTGCTCCCACAGGGCGGCGTAATGAGCCCGCGCATCAGGCGTCACGCGGGACAAGACGCGCGCCTTGAAAATATCGGCGGCCGACAGGGGGACGCCACGCGTGTTGAGGACGGAAAAGATGCGGTGCGCCGCCTGGTAGGAATCGGTCGACACCTCAATGAGGGACACGTGCAGGGTGAGGTAACGGATAAAGTCGCTGATCTCGCTAGGCGCGAGCGTGTCGGGATTGCCCAGCACGTCGAGCATGGCGCGCGCGTTGGCGACGATGCGCTGCACGGACGGGCGCGTCAGGCTCTCGCCGTCGACGTCAAGCAGTGAGTCGATGTTGTCGCCGATAATGAACGTGTCAAAAAACTCGCGGTCGCACTCACGAACGCTCAGGCGTGGCCGCTCATCCAAGCCCTTAATGCGCGACTGGGGAATGAGCAGGAGATCGCCGAGCTCGCCGCGCAGAGCGGGATCCTCTTCCAGGTGACGCAGTAGAGACACGAGGATACACAGGGTGGTGAGGCGTTGCTGCCCGTCGATGATGTCGACGTCGTCGCCGCTGGGGTGCTGCACGAGGACGATTGACCCGAGGAAGTAGTCACCGTCGTCCGTGCGCCACGCGCCCAGCAGATCATTCACGAGGGTTTCCGCCTGCTGCTCTTCCCACACGTAGGGGCGCTGGAAGTCAGGAATCTGGTACTGGCGGTCGCCGTGTAGCAGCTCTTGAATGGACTTCTGTGTCGTCGTGAGGGTCATGGAGGCCTACATCCTCGTTGTGGTGGACTGTCTTCTACTGGCAGTATATCGATGTTTGCTCGGTATGTGTCCACAGTCACGAGGCCGGGGGTCATCCGCTGTTTCGCGTGGCTGTGTGGAATGGGAGCGCGACTAGCATGGGGGTGTGGCCGCGAGTTGTCACGGTTGATTGGGTGATCGAGAGGAAGGGTGCCGGTGGACACCATCAGGAAAGCGGATAGTCGCCGCGGGCGGATCGCCTACGAGGTTGCGGGGCTCGCGTGGCTCGCCGAGGCCTCGGACCCCGGTGCCGCCGTCGTTCCCTTGCTCGATCACGGCGCGACGTGGCTCGAGGAGCCACGCCTGGTCTCCGTCGCCCCAACGCCGCTGGCGGCCGAGGAGTTCGGACGCGCCCTCGCCCATACGCACGCCGCCGGTGCTACGCATTTGGGCGCACCGCCTCCCGGCTTTGAGGGGGACGGCTGGATGGGGGAGGCGCGCCTGTCGCTTCTTCACGAGGCGATGGGTGCCGCCAACGCCAACGCGCATCGTGTGGGGCGCTGCCAGTCTAGTGACGCAACCGATCCCGGCCCGCACGCGAGTCGAGAGGCGACGCCGGACCCGGCCCGGGCCTCGTCGTCGGAAGAATCCTGGGGCGCCTTCTACGCGCGCGAGCGGATCGCCCCCTACGCCGACGACCGCACCTTCGTGGCCGCCGAACGAACGCTCATCGACAAGCTCTGTGAGCGCCTCGAGTCCGGCGTGCTCGACCACGGCCAGCCGCGCCTCGTCGAAGACGCGAAAAACCGCCACAACAGCATCGGCGCCGCCCGCACCCACGGCGACCTGTGGAGCGGCAACGTCATGTGGACCCCCGACGGTGCCGTCCTCATCGACCCCGCCGCGCAGGGAGGCCACGCCGAGGAGGACTTCGCGGCCCTCGCGGTCTTCGGCTGCCCGTACTACGAGCGGATCCTCGCCGCCTACAACGAGGCCTCGCCCCTGGAGGATGGCTGGCGAGAGCGCGTCGCCCTGCACCAGATGCACATCATCATGATCCACTGCGCCGTCTTCGGTCGCTCCTACGTGCCCGAGGCCATGGCAATCGCCCGCAGGTACGTATAGACCGCGCCTCCCCGCCGCGCGCCCGAGCGCAGAGACTGCCAGACAAAGACCGCGCCTCCCTCCTCGAACCGCATGCGCATGCGTGGGGACGAGGAGGGAGGCGCGGCAACGTTCGAAGGCAGAGATTCTCAGGCGCGAGCGTCGTAGTGCTGCAGACCCGAATCCTCTCGCGAGCCGCCCTGGCCGTCGCCCACGTCGTGGTAGTCGTGGATCCACTCCAGGCGGCGCACCCACTTGACCATCTTGTAGCCGTGCTGGGAATCGGCGCGCAGGCGTAGAGGGCCGCCGTAGACCTCGGGCAGAGGCTCGTCGTTCATGCCCCAGGCGAGGATGCACTCGTCGTCGTCGATCATCGACGGGTCGATGCACTCGTAGTAGGGCTCGGTCGGACGCCCATCGTAGGTGTGTCCGACGTGCCCGAAGGAAGTGGCCATCAGGTAGTGTGCGCCCTCCGTGGGCGTCACCTGCTCGAGGAGGTCCTTGAGGCGGATGCCCTCCCACTTCGCGATGCCCGTCCATCCCTGCATGCAGGTGTGCATCGTAATGTTCGTGACCTTACCCAGGGCCTTCAGCTCATCGATGGAGAAAGACTTCTCCTCCTCGACCAGGCCGCCGATCTCGAGACGGAAGTCCTTGAAGTCGTCCTCGCGCAGGGCGATGTACTCCTCGGACTGCTCCTTTGTCGGCGGGCGCGTGTTGACCCAGTGGAACGGGGAAATGTCGTCCTCTGTGAAGGTCTTCTTCGCGACCTGACGCGAATGCAGGCGGTCGATCGTGAGCGCACGGATGGGCTGCGTGGCACCCCACACCCAGCGCTGTGCGCGACGCATGTTTGACAGGGACCAGTAGGAGGCGCCGATCCACAGGGCGATGGCGACGACGATGCCGATGATCAGCATGGTGACGGCCTGGGCGAAGCGCGCCGCCGAGATGTCGTTGTAGTTTTCGCCGAGCAGCATGTGCGCGA
>JAHYYD010000162.1 GCA_019425105.1 Actinomycetota bacterium | reverse complement strand
GCATCCGCGATGTCGGAGGCGCAACGCGCCCCGGGCACTCCCAGGGACGACCCGATAAAAGAAACGACGTCGGCGGTGGACCAGCCCAGGCCTCGTAAATCGGCGAGCGTGACCGCGCCGTCGCGCTTGGCCAGGCGCGCCCCCGAGGGCGCGAGCGCGAGGGGCACGTGCGCGTAGGTCGGCTCGGGTGCCCCGAGCAGGTGCGCGAGCTGCGCCTGCGCGGGTGCCTGGGAGAGCAGGTCGAAGCCGCGCACGACCTGGTCGACGCCCTGGTAGGCGTCGTCGACGACGGCTGCCAGGTTGTAGGCGGGCACGCCGTCGGCGCGGCGCACGACGAAGTGGTCGACGGGCCCGGTGTAGGAGCCGTGCAGCTCATCGAACACGGTCCACTCGGGTGATGGCGCGGCGAGGCGCAGCGCGGGCTTGCGCCCCAATGCGGCCAAAGACGCGCGCTTCTCGTCGCGCTCCGACTCACTCAACGACAGGCATGTGCCCGGGTAGTGGCCGGGCGGCACGTGCGGCGCGGAGGCGGCCTCGCGGATGTCGCGGCGCGTGCAGTAGCACTCGAAGATGAGGCCGCGCGCGGCCAGCGACGCCAGGGCGGCCTCGTGCGCGTCGGCCCGTGCGGTTTGGATGAGGGGTTCGCCGTCCCAGTCGATGCCGATCGCTTGCAGGTCCTCGATCTGGCGCCCCGCGGACCCGGCGCGTTCCCGGTCGATGTCCTCGATGCGCAGGACGAACCGCCGCCCGGTCGCGCGCGCCCACGCCCACGCGAGGATCGCGGTGCGCAGGTTGCCCAGGTGGAAGTCGCCCGTGGGGGAAGGCGCGAATCGTCCGGTGTTCGTCATGCGCCCAGTGTACGAGGCCGTGGCGGCCTCCCGGGATCCGCCTCCCCGGGCGCTAGGGTCGCAGGCGTACAGTGGGTGCATGGTGAGTTTTCGAGTGCCCGACTGGGTGGCGGTTTTCGTGGGTGGCGTCGTGGGGACGGCTGCGCGCGCCGGCTTGGATGAGGTGGCGAAGGCCTCGCCCGTGCCCGGCCTTTTCCTGTCGTGGTCGACGCTGACGGTCAACGTGGTGGGCGCGTTCCTGCTGGGCGCGTTGGCCACGTGGGTGGCGGGGCGCCTCGCGCGCGGCGCGGGGGATCCGGCGTCGTTGAAGACTCTGAAGCTCCTGGTTGGCACTGGTTTCGCGGGCGCTTTCACCACGTACGGGACGTACATTGTCGCGTCGGTGGGCTACGTGTCGCTCAACGGCATTGTCGAGGCCGTCTCTCAGTCCCTGGGTCTCCTCGCCCTGGGCGGAGCGTGCGCCTGGGTGGGGATGCGCGTGGGGGAGTGGCTGTGCGGCCCCTCGGCGGCCTCAGCTGCCTCCTCGGTTTCTGCGACGTCCGTGAACGACGAGGGGGAGCGAGCGTGAGCCCGGTGACGTTCCTGTTTGTGGCCCTGGCTGGCGGCGTGGGCGCGTGCGCCCGCTTCTGGCTGGATCGAGGTGTGCAGCGCGCCCTGGACTCGTGGGGTGACCCGGCGGGGGCGAAGCTCGGCATCCTGGTGGTGAACGTGATCGGGTGTTTCCTGGCCGGGGTGGCAACGCAGCTTGCCCCAGCGAGCATCATGCCGATCGTGTCGACGGGGTTCCTCGGTGGCTTCACGACGTTCTCGACCGCTCTCGTGGACGCTGTGACCCTGTGGGCCGACGGATTCCGAGGACGTTCGTTGGCGCTCGCGCTGGGTACCTGGGCGGCCTCCTGGGGAGCGGCGCTCGCGGGCATCGCCGTCGCGTGAGCCTCGTCGGGGCGTTCCGGGCTCTGCTTGTTATCTGGCTCTGTTTGTTATCTGGCTCTGTTTGTTATCTGGCTTTGCTTGTTATCAGCCATTGCGCGCGACTGAGCGCAGGCCTGGCCTGCGCTCATCCTTACCCAAAATGTCGCATGCAATTCCCCTGCGTCTATTTCAGAATTTGAATTGTGATCGTTGGGATTGCAACGCTTTCTCGGGTCCTAAGAAAAGTAAGGGTAGCCAAATTGCATGCGACTTTTGGGGGCGAGGTCGGGCGGGTGAGGCCGGGCGGGCGAGGCTGGGTGGGTGAGGCCGGATGTTCGCACAGACCCGCGCTTATCCTTACCCAAAAATGTCGCATGCAATTCCCCTACGTCTATTTCAGAATTTGAATTGTGATCGTTGGGATTGCAACGCTTTCTCGGGTCCTAAGAAAAGTAAGGGTAGCCAAATTGCATGCGACTTTTGGGGGTGGGGGACGAGGCCGGGGGCGGGATCAAGGAGGAGGAGGGGATGCAGGAGGAGGGGATGCAGGAGGAGGGGATGGAAGAGGGGATGGAAGAGGGGATGCAGGGCGCTCGTGGGTATCGCTTGCGCCGGATAGGGAGTTTTCCGCGTAACTACAGCCGCGATGTGGGCTGTTCGGTGAGGGTTTAGCCACGATACGGAGTTTTGTAACAGCATTCCGAGCGCTGGCGCCGCTGGCCCTCATATGCTGATGATGCGGGCCGCGGGGCCCAGTAACGGAGAAGCACATGATTGACCTCACCGGGGTGTCCAAGATCTACCCCGTGAAAGGCGGCGGCCAGGTCGTCGCGCTCGATGGGGTAAACCTGCACGTCGATCGCGGTTCGATCCACGGGATCGTCGGCCGTTCTGGTGCGGGTAAGTCCACGCTCATCAGGTGTCTGACGGCGCTCGAAAAGCCCACCGAGGGCCGCATCGTCGTCGACGGCCTCGACCTGTCGACCCTGTCGGGTTCCGCGCTGCGCGCCGCCCGTCGTCGCATCGGCATGGTGTTCCAGGCCGCAAACCTCCTGGACGCTCGCACTGCCGCCGACAACATCGGCTACCCGCTCAAGCTCGCCGGCGTGCCTCGTGCGCAGCGCCGTCAGCGCGTCGAGGAACTCCTCGCCCTCGTGGGGCTCGAGGGCCGGGGCGACTCCTACCCGTCTCAGCTGTCGGGCGGCCAGCGTCAGCGCGTCGGCATTGCCCGCGCCCTGGCCGACGACCCGGCTGTGCTCCTCTGCGACGAGCCGACGAGTGCCCTCGACACGGAGTCGACCGCCCAGATCCTCTCCCTGCTGCGCCGCGTGCGCGACGTCGCCGGCGTCACCGTCGTCATCATCACCCACGAGATGGCCGTCGTCCGCGAGATCTGTGACTCCGTGACCCTCCTCGGCCATGGCCAGGTCCTGCAGACCGGCCCCCTCGAAGAGGTCGTCGCCGATCCCTCGACCCCGCTGGCCCGCGAGCTGGTCCCCATGCCCGTCGTCGAGACCGTCCCCGCCCCCGGGGCTACGAGCCTGGATGGCCTGACGAAGAGCACCGTCCTCCTCGACGTCGTCTTCACCTCGCATCCGGGTGTCCCGACGGGTGCGACCGTCCTGCACCTGGCCTCGTCCATGGGCGCGGACGTCACCGCGGGAACCTTCGAGTCCCTCGGCAGCGTGCAGGTGGGCCGCCTGGCCCTCACCGTCCCCGCGTACCACGCCGACAAGATCATCGAGCAGCTGCGTAAGAACAAGGTTCACGCGGAAGTGAGGACCCAATGACCACTGCATACCTCGCCGCCGCGACCGCCGCGCAAGCGCTCCAGCCGACGGGCAAGGGCGACCCGACGTGGCTCGACAACCCCGCCCTCACCCAGAAGTTCGTCCCAGCGATCCTCGAGACCCTCATGATGACGGGCCTGTCGACGCTCTTCGCGGTCATCATCGGAACGCTCCTCGGCCTCCTCCTCGTCCAGACCGGCAAGGGCGGCCTCACCCCCAACAAGGGCGTGTACCAGGCCGTGTCCTTCGTCGTGAACATCGTGCGCTCCCTGCCCTTCATCATCGGCATCATCATGCTGATCCCGGTCACCAAGATGATCGTCGGCAAGTCCACGGGCTCGCTGGCCACCGTCGTGCCGCTCGTCATCCTCTCCGCGCCCTTCTTCGCGCGCCTCGTGGAGACGAACCTCCTGGCCGTCGACCCGGGCAAGGTCGAGGCCGCCCAGATGATGGGTGCCTCCAACCGGCAGATTCGCTGGGGAGTCCTCATCCGCGAGGCCATGCCCTCCCTCATCCAGTCCATCACGACGCTGGCGATCACGCTCATCGGCTACTCCGCGATGGCGGGTGCCGTCGGTGGCGGAGGCCTGGGCCAGATGGCCATCAACTACGGCTACAACCGCTGGCAGGACGACGTCATGATCTCCACGGTCATCGCGATCATCATCATCGTCCAGGTCATCCAGCTGATCGGCGACCTCATCTCGCGGGCGGTCGACCACCGCTCGCGCTGAGGCGCACGCACACCCTTGTCCACCCGAGGCCACCCCGGCCTCGTCCCATCCCATCGACGACCACAGAAAAGAGAAACATCATGCGTCATCGTTCCTTCGCGGCCCTCGCGCTGGCCGCCGTTGCCTCCCTCGGCCTGGCGGCTTGCGGCGGCTCCGGCTCCTCCTCGGATGCGTCCGGCTCCGGCTCCTCCTCGGACGTCGTCACCCTGACCGTGGGCGCGACCCCCTCGCCCCACGCGAAGATCCTCACCTACATCAACGACAACCTGGCCGAGGCCGAGGGCATCAAGCTCAATATCGTTGAGTACACCGACTACGTTCAGCCCAACACGGCGCTCAACGACGGTGAGCTCGACGCCAACTTCTACCAGACCGTCCCCTACCTGGAGAACGCGGAGAAGCAGGCCGGCTACGATTTCGAGGCCGGCGAGGGTATTCACCTCGAGCCCCTCGGCGTCTTCTCCCAGAAGCACAAGTCCCTGGACGAGCTGCCCAACGGCGGCACGATCGGCATCATCTCCGACACCTCCAACCAGGAGCGCGCGCTGCGCCTGCTGGCCACCCAGGGCCTCGTGTCCATCCCCGAGGGTGAGGGCGACGTCAACGTCAACACCGTCACGAAGCTGAAGGACTTCTCCTTCAACGAGGTTGAGGGCCCGCAGCTGGTCCGCTCGCTCGAGGACTTCGACTACGCGGTCATCAACGGTAACTTCGCCCAGGAGGGCGGCCTGAGCCTGAGCAGCGACGCCCTCGTCGTCGAGTCCCCGGTCGACAACCCGGCCGTGAACGTCCTCGTGTGGAAGAAGGATTCGAAGAAGGCCGACGCGATCGCCAAGCTCGAGAAGCTCCTGCACTCCGATCAGGTGAAGCAGTACATCGAGCAGACCTGGTCGGACGGCTCGGTCATCCCGGCGTTCTGACCTGCGAGGCCGGGGCGCGC
>JAHYYD010000161.1 GCA_019425105.1 Actinomycetota bacterium | reverse complement strand
TCGAAGATGGACGAGGTCATCTTCGAGGAGTTCAAGGGTACCGGCAACATGGAGCTGCGCCTGTCGCGCCAGCTCGCCGAGCGCCGCATCTTCCCCGCGATCGACCTCAACGCGTCGGGTACCCGTCGCGAGGAGCTGCTGTTTGCGCCCGAGGAGCTGCGCATCATGTGGAGGCTGCGCCGCGTCCTGGGCACGCTCGATCAGCAGCAGGGCCTCGAGCTCGTCCTCGACAAGCTCAAGGAAACCCAGTCCAACGCTGAGTTCCTCATGCTCATCCAAAAGACCACGCCCTCCGAGTGATCGGCGGGTAGGCGCGGGGCGAGTGGCGAGAGCCGCTCGCCCCGTTTCCTGTTGAGGCGTACGTGCGAGTACCGGACAACTGATAATGCCTGTGCCAGAATTGGCGCATGGTGAACATGACACCGAATGCGGCCAATACGCCGGCACCACGGGGTACCTCGCACCGATCCTGGAGCGCTGCGCGCGGATTTCTGCGCCTCGTTTTAGGTCTCTTTCTCTCGCTGACGGCCCCCCTTCAGCTGGCAATCGCCATCTACGATCAGGCCCATCACGGGATGGGGGAGGCGGTTCGCTGGCCGAATTGGAGCGGCTGGGTCATGGCACTGTGCGGAATCGGCGTACTGTGGGGAGGGGTCAGTTGTCGGCGCTCGAGGCGTCGGAAAATGACGATGATCGCGCAGACGTGGGCATCCTTGGAACAGCAGCGGGCGCAGGTCGAGCGCGTGTTCTCCGCGCTCGTCGGCGCCGGGCACTACGAGAGCGCACTGGCGGCGCGCTATGAGTGTGCCCGAGCCGAACGCGCCAGGGTTGGCGCTCGAATCGAGGAGTACAGGGCGCCCGGTTTCTTCGCATCGCTCAGCGAGGCATCGGGAGGGGCGGAGGATGAGATCCTTGCGCAGATGGCCGTCCTGGCGGATGCGGATACCGCGATCATGGCTGCGCGCGACTTCTTTGCCGTCGCGCCCGGCTGGCGCGACGTGTGGAACAACGAGATTGGCCCGATCATCGAAGACTTGGACGTCCTCGATGACGTTGCAGACAGCCTCGAAGCAATCGGCACGGAGGCGCACATCCTGACGGACATTGAGGCGTTCCGAGAACATCTGGGGGATGACAAGGACACGGTGATCAGCCTTGGAGAACGCCTCGAGGGCAGTCAGCTCGGTCCTGCCCAGGCGCTGGAAGAACTCGACCGGATAGCCAACGAGGCGCGAGCGCGCACCGCCGAGCTCATCGAGGCGACTCTCGCCACCGATGCCTCGTCGCAGGGACGCGCACGCTACGCGCGGTGGAAGGACGCGGGAATCAGCCTGACCGCGGCTAACGCCGAGTACGACGGGGCCTACTGGAGCGAGGACGCAGACACTGACGTCGAGTACAATCCGGCAGCCACGATCCGACTGATTGCAAACTCCGCAGGCGTCGAGCTGAACGGGCTGCCAGCCCCGGCGACCGGTGTCCTGACGGCTGGCCGCGCATCCATCTATCTACTGCCGATGTATCTTGATCGATACGTGACTGGCGACGTGGATGCGGCAGGCGACGGCTCATCCTCGAACTGAGTGGGTGGTGGGGGTCGGTTGCGTCGTTGCTGCGTCTCGAAAATGCTGGTGCCACCGTGCGTGAGCCTGACCGTCATGTCAGAGTGAAGGCATGACGTCTTCGACGAGCGATGCAATGAACTCAGATCCCACGAGCCAGAATTCCCGGAATACTCGGCTCGATGTCCGCGGTCTCCTGCGTATCGTGCTGGGGGCAATTCTGGTCCTCTTCACGCCCGCTTGGTTGGCCCTGGCAGCATACGAATACTCGCAGCCGACCGCTTCGGCGACGAGCCTCGTCTCACCCGTTGTGGAGATCCGCGACGAAACCAGTAGCTTCCAGAGCGTCGACGGGCGCCCGCTCAGTGTCGCCCTGGAGGGGATCGGCTTCCTGCGCCCCATCCACCTCGTCGTCCTGTCCACGGACAACCTGACGGATGACAACTTGGACGAGGCGACCCTGAAGTATGCGCGCGCGAAGCATCCCGAGTGGATTGCGCGCAACGGCTACAAATGGGCCGACGGCTACTTCATCCTCGCGGTGTCTCCCACGCACCGACAGGTCGGCACTTACTTCGGTGAAGATATTGCGCCGGTCCTGTCGATCCAGGGCGAGATTCAGGACGCCGCGAAGGATGATTTCCGCGAGGGCCGCTGGAGCCAAGGTGTGGTCGCGGCGGTGAACACGGCGGCGTCCATCATGCCCAACGAGGCCGGGATGAGCCTGGAGAACCGGCCGGTGTGGCCCGACTGGAAGGGCGCGCTCGCCACCCTGGTCGGAATCGGCATTCTCGCGCGTGGGCACAGCCTGCACCGTAAGACGCTCGAGAACGCGAACAAGGTGGCCGAGGAGTGGCGGGCCTTGGAGGGGCGCCGCGGTGAGGTCGAGCGCGCGTTCGTGGCTCTTCTCGAAGCCGGGGACTACACGAGCGGTCTGTCCGCGTGCTACGAATCTGCGTGCGCCGAGTACGAGAGTGTTCGGGAGCGGATTGCGCAGACGCAATCAACGCATTTCCTGGGAACGCTGAGCGCGCAGGCGTCGGACGAGACGGATGAGATCCTTGAGGATCTGCACGCACTAGCGGACGCGGACCATGCGATTGCGGCGGCAGGTGATTTCTTCGCGCTGAGGCCCGGCTGGCGCGCCATCTGGGATAACGAGGTTGGTCCGATCTTCGAGGATCTGCAAGCAGTCGATAACGTCGGGGTCACGGTGCGTGACCACGTGAAGAACCCCAAGGTGCACGGGGCGACCAAGTCGCTGTTCCAGTGGACGAATGAGCAACGTGCGCTGCTGCTCGGCCTCGGCACCCGTCTCGAGCGCGCCGAGGTCACCCCGGCTCAGGCTCTCGAAGAACTCGACCGAATCGCGAATGAGAGCCGCACGCGCCTGGCGGACGTGGTGACGAGTGCGCTAGCGCTCGATTCCTCGACGGAGGGGAGACTACGTTACGCGAGGTGGCAGAGCCCGCCGACCGAACTCGTGAATGCAGCCGAGATGTTCTACAAGGGCTCCTACCTCAGCCAGGGAGCCACGCACGAGTACAATCCCGCGTCGACGATTCGACTCACCGCGAATTCCGCCGGTGTTAACCTCGCGGCATACCGGGCTAACACGTCGAGTCGTTTCAAAGACTACGACAGCTACATCTACGTCAGGCCCCTGTACCTCGATGAATATGTGATCTCTAGCGGCAGTACCTCGTCGAGCACGTCGAGCGCGAACTACGGTTCCTCTTCGGGTGGCTTCTCGGGCTCCGGTTCCTCCTCGTCCTTCTGATGGACATCAAGGTGGTGAGCGGATGGGAACGAAGCATGCCAGAGTGGAGGCATGACATCCTTCGAGACAGGCGGGCTGGATAACGCTCCTGCGCGCCCGGACATGTTCTGGCGAGGCGCGCGCGGATTTCTGCGCATCCTGGCGGGCATGCTTCTGTTCCTTGTGACTCCCGCGTGGTTTGTGATCGCGTCCGCCGTGGATGTGCCGCAGATTCTTGCGTGGCCGGCATGGTACGCGTGGGTCACCTCGTTCATGGGTATCGTGCTCTGGGGGCGCGGATGGATGCTGCGCCGCCAGGCACGCGACAACCTCAGGCGGGCCTGCGACGAGTGGGAACCATTGGAGAAACGGCATCAGGACGTCGAGCGCAGCTGCGTTGCGCTCCTGGAATCTGGGCGCTACTACCGCGGGCTCGCCGCGCGCTGGGAGGCTGCTTGCGCCGAACGCGACAAGCTGCGCGCCCGGATCGCTTCGGGGTCGTCGGTTCAGTTCCTCGCTTCGCTGAGTGCGGCAACGGCACGGGAGACGGATGCGATCGTCGAGCATTTCCACGGTCTGATGGATGCGCACGTCGCGATGATGGCGGCTCGCGATCTCTTCGCGCTTGCTCCCACCTGGCGCGGGATATGGGATAACGAGACAGGGGTGGTCTACGAGGACTTGACCGTCCTCGAGACCCTCACGGAAAGTGTCCAGCGGCGCAGCCGAGAGCCGATGGTTCTCAGCGCAGCGGCGTCCCTCGTGGCGTGGGTCAATGAGCATCGCCTGGCTGTGCACGATCTGGCGGCGAGCATTGAGCGCGCGCAGATGGACCCCGCCGATGCACTGACGCAGCTCGATCGGATCGCCGACGAGGCCAGAGTGCGCCTGGTGCGACTGATCGAGGTGGCTCTCGCTACCGACACGTCCATGATTGGGCGGAGGCGGTACAAGCGTTGGAGAAGGGGCGCGGGTGAGAAGCTGCGCACCAATGAGACCCGCTACATCGGCGCGTACCGCATCTCCGGCATGACGTATACCTACAATCCCGCCCAGGCGATTCGCCTGACCGCAAACAGTGCGGGTATTGATTTCAAGGGTAGTGCGGCTCATTCCACCGCCCTGTTCACGGCGTTTAACGCCACCGTCTACGTGCCTCCCGCGTATCTTCATCGTTACCTTGTGTGGGATGGAACCTCGCGGTACGGATCATCGCGGGCGAACTACCTGACGTCCGCCGCGAACATCGGTCCGCACGGGCAGACACGCTAAGCGCGGTACTGTGAGCCGACCTCGTGCTCACGGGGAGTGTGGGTGGCCATGCGTGTTGTGCGCCCATAGCGGATCTCACGTGTGTTGCTTCCTTTCTTCATTGAAGGGGAAGGGTGCGTGTGCGATAATGTCCTGTCGGCTTACCGGTTCACCGGCATGCCCCAGGCGCTGCTAGCGCGCTGGAGGGCGAGCCTCCGCCAGATGCGGGGGACGCTGCATGTCCGGACCCGGAGCACCAAACGATCCAGGAGAAATTCCATGAAGAAGGGTATCCACCCCGAATACGTGGACACCGTCGTGACCTGCACGTGCGGCAACAAGTTCCACACCCGTTCCACCATCACCTCCGGTGAGATGCGCGTGGACGTGTGCTCGGCCTGCCACCCGTTCTACACGGGCAAGCAGAAGATCCTTGACACCGGCGGCCGCGTCGCCAAGTTCGAGGCTCGCTACGGCAAGCGCGTGCGCCCCTCGAAGTGAGGGTGAGCAGCTAGCTCAACGGCGGTGTCGTTGGCCCCATGGCCGACGGCGCCGCCGCTTTGTCAACTGTACGGATCGAAGGATGTGGTGAATAGTGGCCGCGACGGAGGAGCTTGGTGCCCTGGGCCCCCTGCTGGAGGAATACGAGCAGGTCGAGGCGCAGATGGCGGATCCCCAGACGCTGGCGGACCCGCAGCTGATGCGCCG
>JAHYYD010000160.1 GCA_019425105.1 Actinomycetota bacterium | reverse complement strand
CCCACGTGCGCAACGAACGAAACGAGGAACGCTAGATGCGAGTTCTGGCAGCACTGTCCGGCGGCGTGGACTCCGCCGTCGCCGCCGCGAAGGCCGTCGAGGCCGGGCACGACGTCGTCGGCGTCCACATGGCGCTGTCCTCACAGCCCCAGGAGTGCCGCATCGGCTCGCGTGGATGCTGCTCGATCGAGGACGCGGGGGACGCTGCGCGCGCCGCTGAAATCATCGGCATCCCGTTCTACGTGTGGGATCTCGCGAGCGAATTCGAACAGACCGTGATTACGGACTTCATCGCACAGTACAAGGCCGGTCGCACCCCGAACCCCTGCGTGCGCTGCAACGAGTTCGTGAAGTTTCGAGAGCTGGCCAACCGCGCCCGCGCACTCGGCTTCGACGCGGTGTGCACCGGCCACTACGCCGCCATCAGGGACGGCGTCGCTGGACCCGAGCTGCACCGCGGAGCTGACGGCCTCAAAGACCAGTCCTACGTCCTGGCCGTCATGGGTCCCGAGGAACTGACCCGGGTGGTCCTCCCGCTGGGTGATGCTCCCAACAAGGCATGGGTGCGCTCCCAGGCCGAACGCCTGGGCCTGGGCGTGTCCAACAAGCCGGACTCCTACGACATCTGCTTCATTCCCGACGGCGACACGCAGGGTTTTCTGCGCTCACATTTGGGCAGTGCTGAGGGGGAGATCGTCACCCCCGACGGTGAGGTACTCGGTCATCACGAGGGGTATTGGAACTACACCGTCGGCCAGCGCAAGGGCCTCGGCATCGGCGCACCCGCGCCCGACGGCCGTCCGCGCTACGTCCTCGAGACTAGGCCGGAGAGCAACCAGGTCGTCGTGGGTGCCTCCGAGCTCCTGTCCATCTCGCGGATTACGGCCACGGATGCCGTCTGGCTCGCGTCGGATGACGATGGATCGGATGCCACTGACCTCTTCGTGCAGCTGCGCGCGCACGGAACGCCCATTCCTGTCGCGTCGCTCACTCGCGACGGTGACGCTGGAACCATCAGTGTCGTCCTCGCAAGCAGCGCGCGCGGCGTCGCCCGCGGCCAGTCGATGGTTGTCTATCGGGGCAGTCGAGTCCTGGGCGAAGGAACCATTGACGCAACTGGGCGCTAAGGCCTCGCGCCACGGCGGCGCGGACGTGGGCGAAGGCATGCGGACGGCCTCGCCCGCATCCGTTACACTGGGGTGCGCGCGCGAGTGGCGGAATTGGCAGACGCGCTGGATTTAGGTTCCAGTGTCTTTGACGTGTGGGTTCGAGTCCCATCTCGCGCACAAAGCTCGTGCCCGGTCGCACCGGGGGAGTAGCCCTCGATAGACTGAGGTCATGAGCGCTTTGGAAATTGGCCAACAGGCCCCGGACTTTACTGCTGAGACCACCCAGGGAACCGTGTCCCTCTCCGACCTCCTTGCAGCCTCCTCGCGTGGCGTCGTCGTCTACTTCTACCCGAAGGCATCCACGCCCGGATGCACGAAGGAAGCCTGTGACTTTCGCGATTCCCTTGCGTCCCTGCAGGGAGCCGGTTACTCGGTGATCGGCGTGTCCGCCGACTCGATGGCCGCGCTCGAACGTTTCACGGAGAAGCAGGCCCTCACCTTCCCGCTGGCCTCGGACCCCGACCACAAGATTCTCGAGGCCTGGGGTGCCTGGGGTGAGAAGAAGAATTACGGCCGCACGTACGTGGGCATTATCCGTTCGACCGTGGTTGTCAACCCGGATGGGACGGTGGTGTTGGCTCAGTACAACGTGAAGGCGACCGGCCACGTGGCCCGCCTGCGTAAGGCTCTCGGTATCGACTGATCGGTTGCTTTCGCAGTAACTAGTGCATATGATTGTCAAGAAACTGACAGCTAGTTACTCGTGGAGGACTTATGGCGGCTAAGACGCCTGACGCGTATCGAATCGGTGCGGGACAGGTGGCGCAGGACTATCCGGCCGACGCTGCGCCTGTGCGTGCGCGCAAGCAGCCGAGCCTGCCGACGATGGCCCGCGTGCCCGAGTCTGTCTCCTCTGATGAGCAGGTCATCACCGCCGAGGTTGCGGTGGTTCGGCGACAGGCGACCGCTACGCCTCGCTCGTCGAATGCTTCCCGTCCCTCGAAGGATGCTGTGACGGTGGCGCAGCAGAAGGCGGTGATGCGCGACGGCGCTCCCTCGCAGGCTGGGGACGTCGCGGCGCCTCCTACTCCTGCCCGCGAGTATGCGGATCGAGACGAGGCTGTGGTGGCCTTCGAGGGTGATCAGCGCCCCGGCGTTCCTGTCCATAGTGACTGGCGTCGAACCACCATGCGCGTTGTGGGTGCGCCCGCGCAGCGAAATGGTGGGCAGCACAGTGCGATTGTCGAGGCGTCGTCGTCGGAGCAGGAAATCGTGCGATCTTCTCACGTTGGAGGCGCGTCGCGGCGCGAGGCTGAAGCTCGCCGCTCCGGTCATATCGAATCGCGGCTGGATCGTCGCGAACGCCCAGCGCGTCGTAGCGGTCGACACCATGGCCTGGTCATGTTCCTCCTTGGTTTCCTCTCGGCTCTCGTGCTCGTCGCCGCTGTTGTCGCAGGCCTCTACATGACGCGCCCGTCCGTTTCCACAAGCCTGTCGGATGCTGTCGATTCGTGTCATGCGGGGGGCATCTATGCCCGGCTCGCCAGCGATCAGACGTCGCTCACCCTTGAAGGCTTCAATGACAGCGGTAACGGTTTGACGACGCCGATTTTCCAGTGCGTTCTGCGCAAGCTTGATACCCCTTCGTCGGTGCGCGAACGCATGTATGCGACCCGCGCAATTGATGGCACCCAGTCGGAGGAGTGGGGGTCCTACAAGGCGACCTGGACGTACGAACCGGAGCAGGGACTGACCGTCATCATCAGTGCTCGCTGACTTTTCCTGCTGGTCGCGACGTCTGCCTCTCGGGAAGTGCTCCTGAGCGTTGGCTTGTATCTCTCGTAAAATGGGGAGGTATTTCAATGCCTGAAGGAGAATCTCGTGTCCGAAACGCAGCCCGCCGCACCTGCGGCACCCGCCGCCCCCGTTGGGGACGATATCGCACTGGCGATCCGAGACCTCGTCAAGGTTTATGGAAACCTCATCGCCGTCGCGGACCTGTCCCTCGACATCCCCACCGGATCCTTCTACGGGATCGTCGGGCCGAACGGCGCCGGCAAGACGACGACGTTGACCATGGCCACCGGCCTGCTCACCCCCGACCGTGGCACCGCCTTTGTGCACGGCGTCGACGTGTGGGCACGAACCCAAGAGGCACGCGGCCTGCTCGGCGTCATGCCCGACGGCATGCGCCTCCTCGACCGCCTCTCCGGCCCGGACTTCCTCGTCCACGTGGGCATGCTTCACGGCCTGGACGCCTCCGTCGCCCGCGAGCGCGCCCACGAGCTCCTGGCCGCCCTCGACCTGGCCGAGGCCGGCAAGAAGCTGATCAGCGACTACTCGGCGGGCATGACGAAGAAGATCGCCCTGGCCGCCGCCCTCATTCACTCCCCGCGCGTCCTGGTTCTTGATGAGCCTTTCGAGGCCGTGGACCCCGTCTCTGCGGCCAACATCCGCCAGATCCTCACCGACTACACCAAGCGCGGGGGCACAGTCATCCTGTCCTCCCACGTGATGGCGACCGTCCAGCAGCTGTGCACCCACGTTGCGATCATCGACAAGGGGCGTGTGCTCGTCGCCGGAACCACCGACGAGGTCGCCCAGGGCGGGGACCTGGGGGAGCGCTTCACCGCTCTGGTCGGCGGCGTCCACTCCGAGGAAGGCCTGTCGTGGTTGGGCAACTGATTCGCCTCAAGCTCCGCATCATCTGGAACACTGTCCGCAAGCAGACGGTCGTTCTCGTTCTTGCCGTCCTCGGTGTCCTCTACTTCGGCGCAATCTATGCTTCCGCGCTCGTGGGCACCGCATTCCTCGCGCAGTCCGATGAAGCGCCCCAGGCCTCGTCGGTGATGCCGATCGTTGGCCCCTTTGTCTTCCTGCTGTGGCTGGTCCTCCCGATCATCTTTGCGTCGATGGATAACTCGGTGGATCCCGTGCGCCTGTCGCCCTACGTGGGACCGAGTAGGCGCCTGGGCGTGGGCCTGGCCGCGGCGACGGCAGTGGGCCCCGGCGGTCTCCTGTCCGCCATGGTGCTCTTCCTGCCCGTCTGGTTCGCCCTGTGGCGCGCCCAGTGGATTGAGGCGCTCGGCTGGTTCATCGCTGGTCTCGTGACGCTCCCTCTCGCGGTTTTGTGGGCGCGTGCGGTCGGAACCTGGTTCGCGGTGCGCCTCGACACCTCGGGAAAGAAAGACGCTGTGACCGTCCTGGGTGCCGTCGTCTTCATGATGGTGCTGACCCCCATGGGCTACTGGATGTCTGTGTTAAGTCAGAACTTCTCCGTCGAGGTCTTCCAGGCGGGATTGAACGTCGCGCTCTGGACGCCCTTCGGCGCTCCCTTCGGGGTTGTTGCCTCGTTGCTTAAGGGCGCATGGGTGGCGGCGGCTCTCCGCGGGCTCATCGTGGTTGCGACCGCGCTCGTCGGCTGGCGTGCCTGGCTGGCGGTCCTGCGCCCCGTCATGAGTGGATACGCCGGTGAGATTAGTGCTGACGCTCAGCGCGCCATCGACGAGGGGCGCCACCTCATCGATGAGTCCCTCGAAGAGGAAGAGCGCGGTCGTCGTTCCGCCCAGTCGCGAGCCGCCGGCCTGCGCAGCGTCGACCTGTTCACGCGGCTGGGCCTCGGGGTGCGCAGCGCCTCCCTGGCCGCGCGTACGCTGCGCTACTGGATCGTCGATACGCGCCTGAACATGAACATGGTGCTTGCGCTGCTGTTCCCGGTTGTTGCGATCTTTATGGGGCGGCTGGCGGCCGAGGGGCAGTCATTCGAGTTCACGTCGGGCATCTTCCTCTACCTGGTGCCCATCACGACGGGCCTGACGACCGGCGCGCTCATGCAATATGATTCGACGGGTGCCTGGATCGTGGTGTCCTCGGGGATGAGCGGTCGTGAGGAACGTCGTGGGCGCCTCGTGGGGTCGCTCATCGTGTTCGTGCCCCAGGTCATCGGCTATCTCATTCATGATGCTGTGGCAGGTGCGAGCGCCTCCGATTTCATGTTCCACCAGGTGATGGGCGTCGTCCTCTTCGCGGGGGCGGCCGCCACGACCCTCGTCGTGAATGCGCGATGGGTCTACCCGGTGCAGCCTCCGGGTACGTCGCCGCTGGCGACGAAGGGTACCGGGTCGTTCCTGATGACGATGCTGCTGCAGCTCGTAGGCTTCGCGGGTACCGCGGTCCTGCAGAT
>JAHYYD010000016.1:17111-19062 GCA_019425105.1 Actinomycetota bacterium | reverse complement strand
GCATAACCCACCCCGAAGGACACAAAACGATTACACCACTCCACAGGACTTGACCAAAACTCGCCACGCAACACCCACCTCAATGCCCAACCGGTACAAAACTCTCCCAGCAACAGCCGTCCCCTGGCCCAACCGGTACAAAACTCTCCCGGCACGCCCAAAAACACCGAAATCCGGCCATTTCAAGCGCGCAGGGAGAACTTTTTCCCGGTTCAACCACCACGACACCGAGCAGGGAGAACTTTTTCCCGGTTCCACCACCAATCCACCACTCACCCGGTAAAAAACTCTCCCGGCAACAGCCGCCCCCTGGCCCAACCGGTACAAAACTCTCCCCGCACGCCCACCCCCTGGCCCAACCGGTACAAAACTCTCCCAGCACGCCCAAAAACACCGAAATCCGGCCATTTCTCGCGAGCAGGGAGAATTTTCTCCCGGTTCCACCACCACGCCACCGAGCAGGGAGAATTTTCTCCCGGTTCCACCACCACCTTGGTGCCTATTTCAACGCAGCTGACAGACTGGTCCCCACTTTCACCCGGGCACCAGACCAATGCGCCCCTGAGCTGGGCATTGTGCGGGTTATCGGCTGCTCATCACGATGTAGCTCCCGAACGCGCAGGGACTGATCGGAGGTTAGCCGACTGGAATTGGCCCCGGCACCCACAGGCCAGTTCCGAGCAGCTCAATCCAGAGCAGGCACGACTAGCGTAAAAGCCCCATCATCCACAGGCTAGTTTCCAACCGAGAGTTATCCACAGGCTCATGCGCAGGGCTTGAATGCAACGTCCAACCGGAACACAGTTGAATCCAAGTACCAACAGCGAAGCACACCTCGCAGTAACGAAGGAGTTGCAATGTTGCGAGAACACGTGGAATCCATTCGATCGTCCCTGGTAGTTGCGGACTCCCACGCAGCTAGCATGCGTATTCATCGACGCATTCAGAACGGGACGCTGCGTCGTCTGCTCTCGGGCGTCTACATTCCGACAGCTCTGTTGGACAGACATAGTTCATCCGAGTGCAGGGACATAGTTTTTATTGCACGTGTATGTGCCCTGAGTCTTCGTTACCCCGACTACGTTATTAGTGGTGTCGTCGCCGCGTACCTGCTTGGCCTTCCCTGCGAGGCTCGCATTGAGCAACTCGCGCTGTATGCGCCATCGCGAAAGTGCCCGACCCTCGTGCATTTTCCGGAAGTCGTCATTGATGACAGCATCCGCATCCCCTCCGTATGTGTTCGTACGTGCCGCCCGGGCCGTCCCGTGTCTTCCATCGAGTATCTGGGTTTTCGCATCGCGACACCGGCGCGAGTTGTTGTTGACTGCGCTCGCCTACTCAACGAACAGCACGGGTTTCCCATCGCCTGCGCAGGGTTGGCCCACGCGTGCCAGTTCGATCGTTTCCGTCAGGATGAGTCGCGCGCCCGCCAGGAGGAGTCACGTGGAGAATTCCACGAGGCTTTGGCTGCCACTTCCCTCAACACCATCGGACGAGGGCGAGCCCGATGGGTCATAGACCGCGCTGACGCTGGTTGCGAGTCTCCCGGCGAGGCTTTGGTTCTTCTGGCGTTACTGCGCGCGGGGATCACCGGGTTGACGACACAGGAGGAAGTCCGTATCGATGGCCGCACGTACTTCATTGATATTGCGTTGCCTGCATTGAAGATCGCGATCGAATTTGATGGCCGCATCAAGTACGGGGAGACCGTCAGCCAAGTACACGATTCGATCGAGGCCGAGCAGCGTCGCCAGCGAGACCTTGAGCGGGCGGGCTGGAAGGTGATTCGGGTTCGGTGGTCGGATCTGAAGCTCATCGACGAGGTCGTCGCCCAGGTTGTGGTTGCAATCCGCGCGAAGGTCGGACGCTGATTGTCCGCATGCCACAGCGCGGCCAGATGGCCGCATCAAGTACGGGGAGACCGTCAGCCAAGTACACGATTCGATCGAGG
>JAHYYD010000016.1:15699-17011 GCA_019425105.1 Actinomycetota bacterium | reverse complement strand
GCGAAGGTCGGACGCTGATTGTCCGCATGCCACAGCGCGGCCAGATGGCCGCATCGGCGAGCCGTACGAGCAGGCGACGGCAACTGCGGCTGGTGCAGGCACGAGCAGTAATGCGACCGCAGCCATCAGCACCACCAGCGAGGCCGGGACCACCAACGAGGCAGGCACCAGCAGCGAGGCAAGCCTCCACATGTTTCACGCATGTTTCACGCGCCGAACGTGTGCCCGCGACGGACACGCGCGACAGCCAACACCCACCACACCAGCGACGCGCGGCCGCAGCGTTCGCGGCACGCGCGCCCGCAGGGAAGAATGGAGGGTATGGCAGATGAACGCGAGTCAAAGGAACTGCAGTCGGGAACGCTGGTCATCGGGCTGGGCCGTTTCGGCTCGGCTGTCGCGGTGACGCAGGACCAGTTGGGCTATGAGATCCTGGCGGTTGAAAAGAATCCCGCCCGAGTGCAGGCGTTCGCGGGGCGTTTCCCTCTTGTTGAGGCTGATGCAACCTCCAAGGACGCTCTCGAGCAGCTGGGCGCACGCGAGTTTCGCAGTGCTGTTGTCGGTGTGGGGTCGTCTCTGGAGGCGGCGGTGTTGATCACGGCGAACCTGGTCGACATGGGTATTTCGTCGATCTGGGTGAAGGCGACGTCCTCGCAGCATGGCCGTATCCTGCGCCGCGTGGGAGCGCATCATGTTGTCTACCCGGATTTGGATGCTGGTAAGCGCACGGCGCACTTGGTGGGTGGCCGCATGGTTGACTACATCGAGATGGAGAAGGATGGTTTCTCGATCATGAAGTTGCGCCCGCCGCAGGAGGTGCGCGGTTTCACGCTGGAGGAGCTGGATTTGCGTGGCCGTTATGGCGTGAATGTACTGGCTATTCGTCGTCCGAAGCAGCGTTTTGAGTACGCGGATGCGTCCACACGTATTAATGCCGACGACGAGATCATCGTCTCGGGCGATTCGCACCTATTGGAGTATTTCGCGAATAGGCCGTAGCGCTGAGAATACGGGAGGGCCCCGCACAGTGGTGTGTGCGGGGCCCTCCCGTTGTCACACGGGGACGAGGCCGGGGCCGCCCGCGCTCACGCCGCGAGGCAGAGCGCGGGGGTCCGTGCCGGTCGTCTCACGTGCGCGGCACCTCCGGGGTGACTGGGCACCCCAGACGCACGGTCAGTGACCGCGACCGTGACGCGACCTATGCGGGCGTGGGTGACGTCCGCCGCCGTGGCCACCATTGTTGTGGCCACCCTTGCCGTGGCCACCCTTGTCGTTGCCACCCTTGTGGCCACCCTTGTCGTTGCCACCCTTG
>JAHYYD010000016.1:0-15599 GCA_019425105.1 Actinomycetota bacterium | reverse complement strand
GCCACCCTTGTCGTTGCCACCCTTGTGGCCACCCTTGTCGTTGCCACCCTTGTGGCCACCCTTGTCGTTGCCACCCTTGTCGTGGCCACCCTTGTGGCCACCATCGTCGTGAGAACCATCATGGTCGGATTTACCGCCGCCCCAGTCAATATGGGGCTCGATGCTGGGGTTAACCTCAATGTGGCGGTCTTCGCTATTGTCGACGTCACCGTTGTAGATGGTGCCATTGTTGTCACCGCCAACAACTGTGCCGCTGTTGTCTCCGCCAACAGAGGTGCTACCGGAGGTGCCACCGTTAGCCGTGCTACCGCCACCGGCACTGCCATCGCTACCGGCGGTGCCGCTCGTCGAGCCGCCTTCGCCGCAGCAACCGCCGCCGGGCGCCTGGCACTGCTCGCCGATGTGCTCGACGCCCCGAGTCAGGTCACTACCAGCCGAGGTCATGACGGCGTAGATGGCCTCGATCGCCTGGAGGGCGCTCATGAGGACCTCGAGGACAGGTTCAATACGATTGACCCACTTCGAGGTCTTGCTAGTCACCTGGGCCGCCGCCGCGGGCGTCGCGAGGCCGAGCGTGCAGATCTCTTCCGCGGCGACCTCGAAACACGTGACAACGATATCCGCGATAGCGCTCACGACCGAGTCGTGGATATTGTCGACAGAGTCCGCGACCTTGGACAGTGCTTCGCCGAAAGCACCCGACGCCTCGGACACGCCGTTGATCGCGCTGTAGACGACGGCTTGACGCTCCTGGTAGGCGCCCACGGCTTCGCCATGCATATCGGCAAAGTCACTCTCAGCTGCACTCTCCAGCTCTTCGGCAATGGACGCGAGGGAGCTGGAAATGGACTCCCAGCTGGCGCTCATGCCGTACACCTGCCCGGAGTCGCCGGTCAGCTGGTTGACCCAGGATTTGAGCGGATCCACGTGCTGCAAGATCCATTCGACGACCGAGCCAGCGATGCCACCGACAGGATCCAGCACCAGATTGCCGACCTCCTCAACGAGTCCCTGCGCGGAATCAACGAGGTTGGTGACATCGCCCGAGCGCAGATCCTGGGCAGCATTGTAGAGAGTGTCGAAGACGGCCAGGCCCTCTGTCGGGGTGGTGTAGTCGATACTCCGAGTGTATTCGGGGGCTTCGGGACTCACTTCTTAACTCCTTCGAACAGGAAGCGACGCAGCGTCCGCTCCTCATCCTGACGCTGACGGTAGAGGAATGTTTCGATGTCCTTATCGCCACGATTATCCTGTCGCTCGAACAGTGAACGCACATCGTCCGTATTCGTATCGGGGTTGGCCTTGGAGAACTCCTCGATACGGGCGGACTGGGCCTTCTCCTGCTGCTCAACGAAGCTGCGGTAGCTGGCCTGCTGATCGTTGCGCTGCTGCGACATGAAGGTATCGAAATCCCTGGATGTCGCCTGCGGGTGTTCCTGGACGTACTGGCGGATCTGCGTTTCCTCGTCTGTGCGCTGACGCGACAGGAAGTCCGTCATCGCGTCCTGCTGCTGTTGCTGGTTGGACTCGATGAGGGTCTTCATCTGGGAGACATCCGTACCCGGGTGTGCCTCCGCGTAGCGTGCGAGAGCCTCGCTCTGGTCTTGCTTCTGGCGCTCGTAGAACTGCGACAGGTCGGTGTTTTCGTCGTCGCGTTGCTTCTCGAGGAAGGCACGAAGGTCATCGTCGCTCGAGGTGATCTTGTCATGGCCGCCGAGCAGGCTGTCGAAGTCATTACCGGGGGCACTGTGATCCCCGTGCTTGCCATCGGAACCATCGTGGCCGTCGGAACCGTCCTTGCCGTCGTGACCGTCGTGACCGGAACCGTCCTTGCCGTCGTGACCGTCGTGACCGGAACCGTCCTTGCCGTCGTGACCGGAACCATCCTTGCCGTCGGAACCGTCCTTGCCATCGTGGCCGTTCGAACCGTCTTGGCCGTCGTGACCGGTCCCATCCTTGCCATCGTGGCCGTCAGAACCGTCCTTGCCATCGTGGCCCGAACCATCGTGATCGGAACCGTCGTGACCGGAACCATCGTGGCCCGAACCATCGTGACCGGAACCATCGTGACCGGAACCATCGTGACCGGAACCATCGTGACCGGAACCGTCAGAGCCACCGGAACCGTCAGAGCCGCCGGAGCTATGCGTGCCAGGGGTCGGAGGAACCGGGGTGGAGGGCTTATCGTCTCCGGAGCCATCGCCGCCGCCGCTGGAATCGCCACCACCGCCGCTGGAATCACCGCCACCACCGCTGCTGGAGCCGCCACCACCGCCGTTGGAGCCGCCACCACCGCCGTTGGAACCGCCACCACCGCCGTTGGAACCACCGCCGCCGCTGCTGGAACCACCGCCACCGCCGGGCGACGGCGTCGGAGAAGGACCGGGCTGAGGCTGCGGCTGCGGGTTCTCCTGCCCCTCATGAGCCTTCTGAATCTCGTCCTTGATTTTCTTCTCAAGGTCGTCCATCTCCTGAGCCCATTGAAGGAGGCAGTTGACGAGACGCTTCTCGGCACCGGCGCAGTCGGTGATCATCTTGGTCAGATTCTCGATCTGCGAATTGACGGGAGGAGCGAAGAAGGAACAAATGAGGCCGAATGCATTGCCGCTGACCTGACCGTGCGTCGAGTTAGCGACGCCCACATTCTGGTCGAGCATCGATGCGTTGTCGCTGACCGTGGACGCGTGGCTACGGATTGTTTCCGTATTGACGCCGAGATCCACCCCGCTCATCGCTGACCAGCACCCAACGAACCGAGCGTCGAATCGACGCTATTGAGGTACTCCTTGAGGGAACCGCCGTCCTCGCCGAAGCGCATGGTCGTCTGCGTACGCACGTAGTCACGCATGTTGCGCCCGGCGTCGGCGTACGCCTCCATGATCGCTTCTTCAACGTCGCGACCGCTGCCTTCGAGCGCGTCGTCATCGATGGACAGTCGGACGAGCCGACCGTTCGGATCGACCTCCACCTCGACCTCATGGCGGGAGTCGAAGCCGGTCGCCTTCGCGCTCTTGAGGAGTTCAACGAGGTCGCGGGCATCGGTAGCACGCTTTTCGGCGGCAGCCATCTGAGCTCGGAGGGTCTGTTTTACTTCTTCGGGGGTACGCCCCATCACATCTACCATACGGTTATCCTAACTGAGTTCCACGGTGTACGTACACCTCTTCATCTGACGAGACAGTTCAGAGATTCCGGCCTCGCCAGATGCCGTCTATACGTTCAGTATTGAAGCATATTGGCTGAGAGCCCCTCGCGTCCACTAATCTGCGTGATAGCGCAGGCTCGTCCCCAGATGAGCCGGGTATCCGTAGGCATCCGAGTTCAACACACCTTCGTCGACGCCCCGGTAGACGTACTCATCGTCGTTGTAGATAAAACGCGGATCAGCAACCCCGTCTGCATAGTCCTCAAAGTCATCGAAGGTGACAACGGGATTACCGCCCTTGTCTTCGAAGGGATTTGCGTCACGATACTGTGTGGGGTCAGAAGCGAGGAAAGCCACCGGATCAACCTCACCGTAACCGGTGCGTTCATTCCACTGTCCACCAGACCCACTGGCCGTGGCGGCGAGCGCCTGCAGGATCTGATCTGCCGTTATGTCGCTGCCAAAACCTGCCCACGCCAGCGCGAGAACACCGGCGATCAGAGGCGCGGAAAACGACGTTCCCGCGACCGTGTAGATACTATTCGTGCTGGCCCTCCGCGCGACCCCCTCGCCGACAGCGACGAGGGACACACCATCACCCCAGTTCGAGTAGTCCGCGTATCGCCCATCCGTCTCGAGCGCGCCAGCACCAATGACACCACCCCACGGGCCGAGAATGTCATCCGGATTGCGTTCTCCGTCATTCCCCATCGATACGACGATAGGCACCCCTTGAACGACGGCGCGGGCCACCGCCCAGCGCAACGACTCTGTATCGCTGCGGGAAAACGTCGTGGAGATAGAGATAATGTTTGCGCCGTCATTCAGCGCCTGTTCGATGAGGCTCGGTTGATCCGCCAGAGCATGGGGATTACTCCCGAGGGAGCAGTCCGACCCTGCTTCTCGCGTAACACCTGCCTGTGCGTAGCTATAAATCGTCGCCCCGGGGGCGACACCAAAGTCGGGAGCGACCAGAAACTGAGCGATATACGTCGCATGATCGTTAGAGTCCTGATCTGTATTAACGGTGCACGGGGTCTTGTCTTGGATATCAGCCCCCTGTAGCTCAGGAATCGAGGTGTCGATATACCCATCGATGACGGCGATGATCACGCCCTCTCCCGTGTATCCCTGTGCGTGCAAAGACGCCAGAGAATAGCGCGAAAAATAGGCCTCGTCGGCAGCTGTAATTTTGTGGTCCTCCGCTCGGGCGGGAGCAACGGGGGCGACGGGCGAGAGTACGGCCGTCAGGGCCAAGGCGCATGCCGAGGCCAGAACGGAGAGGGCACGCAGGCCTCGGGACCGACCGACCGATCGCATCATTGTGTCTGTTCCTTTCATCGAGGCGTTTCAACATTCGCGGGGGCGTCGCGGCTCACGGCCCACTCATCCCGAGTAGTGGTAGAGCGGGCTCGTCCCCAAGTGGACCTCGTACCCCTGCCCTTCGCTCAGCGCGCTCTCCTCGTCGACTCCGCGGTACACGTACCCGTCGTCGTTCAGGACCTCGCGCGGGTTCGCCAGCCCGTAGTAGTAGTCGTAGAGGTCATCCTCATGGAAGGCGAAGCGACTGCCCTTCTCCAGGAGCGGATTCTCCTCCGGGTACTGCGACGGATCGGCGGCCAGCAAAGCTGCCGGGTTGATCTCACCGTAGCCGGTGCGTTCGTTCCACTGCCCATTCGTCCCCCACGCGGTAGCGAGCGTGGCCTGGAAAAGCTGGTACACGCTTGCCCCACCACCGCTAAAACGCTGCCACGCGAGGGCCAGGGAACCCGCAACCATAGGGCCCGCGATAGAAGTACCTGTCACCTCCTTGAGCTGATTGTCCAGCGTCGACCTACCAACAACGACCCCCACAGCGGAAAGAGTAACCCCCTCCCCATAGTTCGAATAGTCCGCGAAGTTACCGTCCTTGTCGAGGGCAGAGACGCCAATGACACCTCCCCACATGCCCAGCGAATTATCGGGATCGCGGGTTCGATCGTTAGCAACACCAGCAACGATCGGCACACCCGAGACAGTCGCCCGAGAAATAGCCCAGCGCATCTCCTGACTCTGAGGGTTGCTATAGGTGAGCGAGATCGAAATAATGTCAGCGCCATCGTTGAGGGCCTGCTCAACGAGATAGTCCAACTTGGCTCGCCCTGCAGGACGAGCCGTTCCCAGCGAACACTCATCGCCGCTCTTCTGCGGATCCAGGATCGACACATAGTTGTAGATGGTCGCCTTCGGGGCGATACCAAAGTCCGGGGCGACCAAGAGCTGCGCGATATACGTCGCGTGTTCGTCGCTTTCTGCGTCTGCGGGCGCGTCACACGGGCTCTTATCGACGATGTCCGCGCCCTGTAGCTCGGGAATGGACGTGTCGATGCGCCCGTCGATGACCGCGATCGTCACCCCCTCGCCCGTGTAGCCCTGGGCGTGCAGCGCCTCCAGGTTGTAGCGCGAGTAGTACTCTTCATCCGAGACTCTCACCTTGCGATCCACCGCCTCCGCGGGGGCAGCGGGGGCGACGGGCGAGAGTACGGCCGTCAGGGCCAAGGCGCATGCCGAGGCCAGAACGGAGAGGGCACGCAGGCCTCGGGACCGACCGACCGATCGCATCATTGTGTCTGTTCCTTTCGCTTGGGCACTCGGGCACTCGGGCAAGTCGAGGCTCGTTACTGATTGTGGTAGCGCGGGCTCGTGCCCAGATGGGCTGGGAAGCCGTAGGCGCCAGAATCCACTACCCGTTCGTCGATTCCTCGATAGACGTACTCGTTATCGTTGTAAATGTCTTCGGGATCCACGAGGCCATCGACATAATCGTCGATGTCGTCGGAAGTCAGCACGGGATCGTCACCCTTGTCTTCAAAGGGGTTCTCGTCCGGGTACTGAGTCGGGTCAGAGGCGAGGAAGGCCACCGGGTCGATCTCCCCGAAACCGGTCCGATCGTTCCACCGACCACCCGAGCCGCGAGCGGTGGCAGCCAGTGCCTGCAGAATCTGCCCCGATGGCACGTCACCATCGAAGCCGTCCCATGCCAGGGCCAGGACGCCTGCAATCAGCGGCGTCGCAAACGAGGTTCCTTCGACCGTCTTCAGCTGATTGGTGCTGGCCTCACGCGCGTAGAACTGCCCGACGGCGGCGATGGAGACTCCGTCGCCCCAGTTCGAGTAGTCCGCGAATGTTCCGTCGGTTGCGAGCGCAGCGGAACCAATCACACCGGCGAAGGGGCCCATGGTATCGGATGCGTTGTACTCGCCGTGGTTACCCATTGATACGACGACCGGAACGCCTGCCGCTACCGCGCGGGAAACCGCCCACCGCAGCGATTCCTCGTCGGCCTCATTGTAGGAGGATGTGATAACGATGATGTTCACGCCGTCGTTGAGCGCCTGCTCAATCAGGCTCGGCTTGCGCGCGAGGGCAGCCGAATTGGAGCCGAGAGCACAGTCTGAATCCACGTCCCCCCAGTCGTCCGCGTACGCGTAGTTGTAGATCGTCGCGCCAGGAGCGACCCCGAAGTCGGGCGCAACCAGGATCTGGGCGACTTCGGTCGCGTGATCGTCAGACTCCGCTTCATTGGTGACCTCACAGGGGGTCTTGTCCACGATATCTGCACCCTGAAGTTCGGGGATTGAGGCGTCGATATGACTATCAATGACCGCAATGATGACGCCGTCTCCGCGATACCCGCGTGCGTGCAGGTCAGCCAGTGAATAGCGGGAATAGTAGGCCTCGTCGGATGCCTGTACCTTGTGAGAATCTGCGTGCGCGGCCGGTGCAGGAGCCACCAGCGTGCCCACCGCGAGAAGGCAGGCCGACACCGTCACGCACAGGGCGCGCAGGCGTTGGAAACGATTAACCAATGGCCTCATTATTGTCGTTCCTCTCGGTGAATCGGGTGGGTGGGGGCGACCTGCGCCGTGTCAGCGGACGGCAGGGCGCGCGAGACGCGACGGCGCAGTGACCAGAGCTACGACGCCAGCCCCTGCGGCGCCTCGCCTCACGACAGGTCTTCGTCTGGCTCTTCGACGACCGCTGGCCTGCCGCGCAGGTGCGACAGGATCACGAGGCCGGCGATCATGGCGACACCGAGCACGGCGATCGCGGAGACGATGTAGGCGCGGACCGTCAGGTTGTTGTCCCGTTGCGTCAGGTTTGGCGAGGCGACGGCGGGGCGAGCGGGGGCGGGGTGCTGAGCCGCGTTGGGGTGCGCTGGCCCGTATCTCGTGCCGATGTCGGTGAAGGTCAGCGCGTCAAAGGGGGCGACGATCCCCCACCCGAGCCCATCGGTGCGTTGGTCGGCGGTGCCGCGTACGGCTGTCACCTCCAGGCGGTACTTCCACATCTCGGGTCCCTCGTCCGGGTAGGCCGACGCGACGAGCGCCGCGAAACCTGCGGCGTAGGCGGTCGCATAGGAGGAGGAGGGCAGCGGCTGGTCGCCCTCGTATCCGCCGACGAGGCAGTCGGCCTGGTTGAACCATGTCGTGAGGATGACGCCGGCTGGAACAGCGATCCCGACGTGCGAACCGTGCACCTGCTGGTCGGAGGCTGACCCGTCGGCGTTCGAGGCCGTCACGCCGAGGACGCTCTCGTAGGCGGCCGGATACACGACCTTGTTTTGGTCCTGGCCCTGATACACGTTGCCGGTCGAGGCCACGACGAGGGCACGGCCGCGCACGGATTGGATTGCCGCTTCGAGGTTCGCGTCGCCCTCGGCCGCCGACTGGGCGACGACGATGATTTGCGCGCCATGGTCGGCAGCCCACTGGATGCCTCGGCCGACCTTGGACATGAAGGTCTCTTCGCCTTCCTTCGTCGACGTACCCTGCTCGAGGCCAGTGTCCACGCGGACGGGAAGAATCGTCGCCTCGGGGGCGACGCCGATGAGGCCAGAGTTCTTTGACTCGGGCAGTTCGCGGGCAGCAATCGCGCCGGCGATTGCTGTCCCATGCTCGCCCACGTCGACGCGCCCGTCGGTATTTTCGCCACTCAGATCCACGCCGGGCAGGACCACGGGGCCGTCGGAGGACTGAAAGTGTTCATTGCCTGCGGCCACACCCGAGTCGACGATGGCGACAGTCACGCCCTTGCCGCGGGAGATCTCCCACGCGCGCCGCACGCCCACGGCATCGAAGATCTCGGGCTGGTTCTTAATGTACGACGGCGAGTTCTCGGAACATTTCCCGTCCCCCGAGTCGGCCGGGGCGGTCGGCGTCGGGGAGGGAGATGCAGTCGGGGTGGGACGCACACTCGGCGTCGGCACCGGGTCCGCGTGCGCGGGGGCCGGGCCAAACGCGCCCCCAGCCCCGGCCTCGTCCGACGGGGTGAGGGGAGCGACGAGGGCGGCGAGCGTCAGGCCGGCGATCAGGGATGCCCCGACGAGGCCTCGGCCGAGCGCCCGGGATCTGGCACGTATGCGGCTCACGACAGCCCCGCTGAGGTAGCAGCCGCCTGAGGCGTCAACTCCGATCCGGGGGGAACGATATTGCCCCACGCCTGCGGGATCATCGCAACGTCATCCGATGTCCACCCGAGGGCCTTGAGCGAGATGGCGGGAGCATCGCCAAGCGAATGTCGGTACCCCATATCCGAAATGAAAACGTAGGCACCAGCATCGCCACCGCCCGCCGTCAGCGCCGCGACGACCCCGGAACCGCCGGCCACCGTGACCGTGCGCGACGTCGTCGGACCACCCGTCGCAGAGACCGATTCGGCGTCGTAGGAGGCCTGGATAGCACGTTGTTCCTTCATTGTGTACAGGCCAAATTGTGGAACAGTCTTGTCCTTCGTGTCCATCTTGGTGCACAGGACGGTGCGGCTGGCCGCGTCAAGCTTGTCATCCTTCCACTCCGGGTTCGCGAAGTCATCGACGGCGGGCCAGTCCTCGCCGATGAAGTCGGCCTGCACGGGCGCGACGTCCTTGAACATTTCCGTCGGATACTGCTCGACCTTCGGTGCGTCCTGGTAGAGCTTGGCCGCAGTCGAATTGAAGACAGCCAAATCGGAGTCGTTGATGACCAGATAGGAGTTGAGGACCTCGCCATTGGAATTGATCTGCTCGACGACCGTGCCGATCGTCAGGTTCTCATTCTTGAGTGGGCCCGGCAGATTCCTCGCAGGCTCGCCAGCGTTGGGGATGTCGCTGTAGCTCCACGGCTTCAGACGAGTGCCGGAGGGGAAGAGGTCGAGCCACTCGGGTTCGACGATGATCGGGTACGCCGTCCTGTTCTGGAAGGACAGGACCCAGTCGCCCAGGCGGCTCACGGAGGCGTCAATAAGGTACTTCTTGTGGGTCTTCGCATCGATGAAGTACTTGTCCTCGCTGCCCACCGCCTGCACGAGGGCCGCGGTGGCGGGCTGCAGCGGGAAGTTATCCGCCGGCAGGTCCTGGGCGATCCACGTGTGGTAACTGGTCGGCAGGTCGCAGGAGAGCCACGTCGAGGCCAGGTCTGCGGATGCAGGCACGTCGTCTGGGACGCCGGGCAGGCCGATCTGGGCGCCGCGTGGAGTGTCCTTAAGGGACGAGGCACTGGCGCTGACGATCGTCAGGCCGGAGTCTCCCGCGAGGAGCTTCGCGGTCGTCACGTTGCTGATCGGGTGTAGCACGCCGTTCACTGACAGGTAGCGCGCGCCCGTGTCCTTGACGTCGACCAGCTTGTAGTTAGCGTCCGTCAGGTCTGGTTTGGCCGCGAAGCTCCGCAGGGCGATGCCGATGACACACACAATGATGGCGACGACGGCGCCGACGATGAGAGGACGCACCGGGGAGGGAGTGTCGACCTCGCGACCGCCAGGGGTACCCGACGTAAAGGCGGTGATCAGGCGGTTTCGGTTGAAGCGTTGGGCTTCGAGGATATCTTTACTGGTCGGCATAGCTCAGCCCCACATGTAGACGGCCAGGGGAATCAGGGCAAACAGTGACAGCACCGAGATAGTGTCGGCGAGTCGCGTCAGGTGCGGACGCGCACGAGGCCCGACGACGTTCGTGATGACGAGCACGAGGGCCGCCGCAATCGCTGTGAGGGCCACCCATGCCAGCATCGTTGGTTCCGCGCGGGTGGCGAGGCTCGCGGTGATCAGGATCGTCACCAGACCCGTGAGAACACCGAGGAGGACCTCCACGCGCGAGCGAATCGAGCGGGTTTGGAGGATCAGGGAGATCGATCCGAGGAAGACGAGGATCAACGGGAGGAGCACTGAACGTGTGCCGGGCGCGCTCATCAACGAGACCGCGAGGAAAATCGCTGCCAACGCCCCGCCCGCGCGCAAGGCGACGACGAAGACGAAGGAAGTGCCGACCTGGTCGGTGATCGTTTGGGCGGGAATCTGCTCGGTCGTGTTCGCGTCGAGGATGCGCACGGGAATGTGTGCCAGGGCAATCCACGGCGCGATCTGGAGGAGGACGACAATGAAAGCGAAGAGGGCAGCGGAGACGCCGACCTGTGAGAGGGAACCGAGAGAGACCAGGAGACCCGTCGTCGCTATCACGGTACCGAGGACGAGGGGCGCCACGATCGAGATGCGGTAACGCTTGGGCAGTGTGAGGATCGCGAGCGAGCCGACAAGGAGGCCGACACCGATCCAGATCCACCCGGCTGTGTCCCACTGGCTCTGCGTGAGACGAAGCGCGGATGCGCAGGTCAGAAGGGGCACTGTGTGCGCCAGCGCGATGCCGCTGGGCCGGGGGCTCTGACGCGTGACGACAGCCGACGTGCCGGTGACGAGGAGGGCGGCAATGATGCCGATGACGCCATAGACACGGTTGAGCAGCGTGATGCGCTGGGGGTCCAAGGATGCGAGGGCATCCGGGGGCGTGGTCGCCAGGAGGAGGGCGGCAACGAAAATGAGGGCAGCGGCAGACAGCGCAGCAAGAATATGAGCATCATCACGTGTCCAAGGAGTGGACACTCGTTCGACGATTTGACCCACCGCTTCAGTGAGGTCGTCGTAGACCATGTCGGCAGCGCCTTCACCAAGAGGCTCGAGCGTGAGGGCGGCTCCAGCACGCACACCCTGGGCGGACAGCGACTTCGACTGGTCCAGCAGACGACCTGACGCGGTCCTCACCGAGAAGCCATCATTTGTCGGCTGATCAGTGAAAGCACCAACGGTTTCAACCATTCCAGGCAACAGCTCCACGAGAGGGATCGACTGCGGAATCGTCACGTCACTGCGATCAACGCCATAGGTAATCGTGAGCGGAATCAGCGCCACTCCTCGAGATGTTTTCGTTGCCATATGGTCCTCCCGTTTGCCGCGTGATGGGGATTCTAACTACACGACACAACCCTGTAAGTCTAGATTCTCGGTCAGGTTTTGTCATGATTTTTCCGTAACATCAAAAATAATCGTGAAAACATGGTTAGTATTCATGTGTCCCCATGCTCTCACGCATCCCCGCGGGAGAGTCCACTCATACAAATGGAGGTTCACATGGCAGACCAGAGGGCCGCAGAAGGCGCCCTGAAGCAGGGCTTCTCGGCAGTTGAGTCCACCAAGGCCGACATCGACAGCCACCTCAAGCGCCTCGAGGGCGACCTGTCGACCATCGGCAGCTCTTGGCAGGGTTCCGCGTCGGCGCAGTTCACGATGCTGATGGCTCAGTGGCAGGAAAACGCCGCAAAGGTTAACCAGGCCCTTCAGGACCTCGCAGATAACCTGCGCGCCACTGATTCGTCGATGGAAGCCAACGAGTCGGAGACCGAGAACTCGTTCTCCAACCTGCTCGGCGGACTGTGAGAGATTAGGTAGATTAGGAGACTGACATGGATTTCCAGGTAAACTACGCCGCGCTTGACGCCGCCGCCGCTGACATCACAACCGGTGCCAATAACCTGCAGAACTGCCTCGACGACCTCGAGCAGACGCTGAACCAGCTGCGTTCCTCGTGGGAAGGCCAGACCCAGGAAGCCTACGACGATGCTCAGCGTCGTTGGAACCAGGGCCTCGCGGGCCTGAAGGACGTGCTGAACCGCACCTCCAGCGCTGTCGACGCCGCTCGCTCCAACTACCAGACGACGGACCAGTCCAACGCTGCCCGTTTCTGAGAGCATGAGCGCCTAGCGCTCTGGGGAGGGCCGTTCCATGTGGGGCGGCCCTCCCCTTTTCCATGCGCGCTGTGTCATGTGCGCTATTTCTCGTGCGCGCTGTGCCATGTGCGCTATTTCTCGTGCGCGCTGTGCCATGTGCGCTGTTTCTCGTGTGCCCGTCTTGCCGGGCCCGCGTTTACTCACATCCGGTGTTCGGTGCGTGCACTGCGCGAATGCTCGACCGCTGGATCAACTTCGGACATGCCCGGCGTAATTTTCCGTCCGGTTGAATTGACTATGTGCCGGGCAGCAGAAAACCGCCCCTTCCTTCGAAGGGGACGGCGGCGGGACGCATCCGACTGAACAAACTCAGACACTCACGACCGCGATCAGAGCCGTGTGCAGGGCACGGGGTCAGAGCAGCGTGCAGGGCGCAGGGTCAGAGCCGCGTACAGGCCCCGGGGTCAGAGCCGCGTACAGGGCACGGGGCCAGAGCCGAGACTGAGACCGGGACGCGTCATTCGAGTCAGCGAACAGAATCCGCGTCAGCGTGGACGATCGTGGCGCGACGTTCACCCATGAGAATCTCGGTGCCCGCAGGGACCTCAACGGCCTGACCGCCGGTCAACGCGGTGATACGCCCGTCGGGGGTACGGATCTGCGTGCCGTTCGCGGAGAACGAGTCCTCAATCCACGCCCCACTTGCTGTGGGACCCACGCGCATGTGCGTGCGCGACAGGGACACCGTCGTATCGGGAACGACGACAGCGCGCGACCCTTCGGCGGCTGCAGGCGCCCGACCCAGGGTCAGCGGCATGTCGATAAGCTCACGCTGGCCCGAGTCGAAAATGAGCCACAGGAGCTGCGCACGCGGCGGCGTCGCAGGCGCACCCCACTGGGACTGGCCGGCACCTCCCCACTGCCCCTGGGCGGCGGCGCGCTGGGCAGCCTGCACGTCGCGACGACTCGGCGGCGGTCCAGGCACGCCCGAGGCCGGGGCCTGGTACTGCACCGGAGCAGAGAACGGGGGCTGAGCGGGTTCCTGGCGCGTGGGCCCACCCCAGCCGTCCTGGGGCGCGGACGACGCGGAGGGCGCGGGCGACGCGGAGGGCGCAGGCACCGCCGGGGGCTGCTGGGCTGGCACCTGTGCGGGCGTGGGCCGCTGGGGTGCCGGACGATGAGCCTCGGGCGCGCCCTGAGGTGGTGCGAGGAGTGCATCGAACTGCGTGGGCTCGTGAACGGCGGGCGCGGACGGGAGCGGTGCCGCCGGAACCTGCGCGGCAGCGGGCGCAGCCGGAACAGCGGGCGCAGCCGGAACCGCGGGCACGCTCGGCGCGGACGGGAGCGGCACCGCCGGAACCTGCGCAGCAGCGGGCGCAGCCGGAACCGCGGGAACACTCGGCGCCACTGGCGCACTGTAGGGATCGTTCGCTCGCTGACCGGGAGCCGAGTAGTCGGGCACGGACGAAGGAACGGGAGTCAGCGGGGCACTCGGCGCATCCCACTGACCTGCTCCTGCCTGCACGCCTTCGAAGCCGCTGGGTGCCTGGCCGGGGCGGGGATGATCCACCGCCTGTCCGGGACCCGCAGCGAGGGCCGCATGTTTGCGCAGGTCGACGAAACGCGTATGCGTGGGCCCATTGAGCCACGTGCGCCCATCATGGACCATCGCGTACGAGGCCAGCAGACCCACAACCGTCACCTGAAGCAGCGCACTCAAGGCCGTGTAGCCCATGGCCGCTCCCAGCGAAGGAGTCTGGGCGTCATCCTCGTCTCGAATGAGGCACACGCGCATGAGGGCCATACCCGGGGTCCGCCCCGACACCCCCAGCATGACGCCGGAGGCAACCACGGCCTCGGCGATGATCAGACTGACCGTCACCGGCGTGAAATAGACGAACCACGTCACCCCCACCAGCGCCCCGAGGACCAGCAGATCGATGACGTACGCGCCGACGAGCCGCGAAGCGGTCGCGCGGGCGAAAGGAGTCTTCGTGGTATCACCCATTACAGGATCGCCCTCCAAGCAAACTCGAAGAGACCCGAGGAGAAAATCGCCGCGGGGAGAAGTGCAAAAATACAGAACGACTGCACGAAGTCGAGGATCGTGCCGATCAGTGCGGCATGTCCCTTGGGCTCATACAGCGTCATCCAGGCCACCAGCGCGATGCCCGTCAGAACGAGGACGCACACGGGCAGGACGGGATAGATCTGCGCGCCGACCGCCCAGGACTTCACCCAGGCACCAAAGAGGAAGGCACACCCGATGCCGGCGGCACCAATGCGCGGCAGGACCCTCCCCATCGGCGTGCGGGCGCCCCTCGGCGCCGTTAACAGGGTCACCACGGCCGCGATGACCATCACGAAACCGCCGATGCCTCGGCCCATGGCCACCGTTGGCATCACCGTGCGAGCGAGGGGGATACCACCCGCGAGGGTGAACAACGTCGAGGCGGTCAGCAGCAGCGTGTAGCGGGCATCGGTGTGTCCGATCGCCGTCTTCATGCGCCCACCGGTCACCGGCGTGGGAGGGACCATCATAGGCTGGCGGATACGCGAGGCAATCGTTTGCACCGCCGCCGCATCGATCAGCTGACTGTCGGGCACGCGCAACGCGAAGCGCGGGGCCATGAGGAACAGGAACACACCCAGGGCCAACGCGAGCGGCGCAATGTTAATCAGGTGGAAGAACGGGTAGGCGCCAATCGTCACGAGGACGGTCGCCCCGAGCCACGCCATCATGGCACTGAGCGCCGTGGGCGTGTTCGTCAGCGAGAGCACCGCCAGGGACACGACGAGGGCCACCCACACCCCGACAACGGGCGCGAGCGAGAGGGCATGGATACCCGCCATCGACACGAAGCCGATGGCGCTGTAACCCGCGAGCGCCGGCATCAGGAGGAGCAGGAGGGACATCGAGCGCAGCCTGCGCGAGGCAAACAGCGGAATGATCGCAACCGCGCAGCACACCAGGGCGCATACTCCGCGCGCCCACGTGGGGATCGACGAGGCCGCGAGCGCCCAGGCGGGTCCGTCCTCCCTGTGGGCGAGCCCACTGAGCGCCGCGTCGCCCATCATGGGCAGCAGGCACAGTGAGGAGACCGCGCCAATGAGGAGGAAGCATAGGCCGACCAGGGCGAGGGTGGGGGAGAGCCACTGATTCTCGTAGCGCTCCGAGGCCTCGTTGAGCTGGCGGGCGGACAGGACCCGGCTGGACAGGGCGATCGTCGACCCGGCGGGCAGGTCGCGGCCGAGGACCGCAGCACCGTCGAGGGGACGCCCGTCGGCGTAGGAGATACGCACGGACGGCAAGGTGAGGTCGATGGCCAGCATGGCGCACAAACCTGCGACCGTGGTCCCTGTGGGAGCAGCGAAGTCGGAGGCCCCATCGGAGTCGATAACGGTCACGGACACCATGGTGGCGCTCATGAAACCTCCGA
>JAHYYD010000159.1 GCA_019425105.1 Actinomycetota bacterium | reverse complement strand
CGAGGGCCTCGCCGGCGCGCTTGAGTTCCGTGCCCGTCGACACGACGATGACGCGGGGCCGGGGCAGAACCGTCAGGGTGCCGTGCCCGACCGAGGTCGCGGCCGCCAGCGCCGCCCCATCCAGGACGCGTCCCGCCTCCAGGACCGGGGAGCCAGCCGCGAGGGCCTCGCCGGCAACACGCACGTTCTCGCCCAGCTTCGGGGCAACGCGGATCTCCACCGTCTCGGGCACCTGCGCGATGCCCGCCGCATGATCCGTCTGCTCGACCTTCACGACGGTATCCGCGCCAGCCGGGATGGGGGCGCCCGTCATGATGCGCCACGCCTGCCCCGCCTCAAGGCGATTGTCGCGGGTGTCGCCCGCCGGAATATCACCGGCGACGGGCAGGGTCCACGGGCCCTCGCCCGCCAGGTCCTCGCGACGCACCGCGAACCCGTCCATCGCGGAGTTCGTGAACGGCGGCAGCGGGATCAACGAGCGGACGTCGACCGCCAGGCGGCGACCCAGGCACTCCTCGACGGGAAGCGTGTCGTGAGGGAGGACATGACTATGCGCCAGCGCCTCAATCAGCTCGCGATGCTGCGCGGTAGACAAGGTGGGATCGTGCATGTGTCCAGTGTAGAGCCAGGTGGCGTGGGGGAGGGGCGTAGGCGGCGTATGGCGGGTGGTGCGACGGTGTCGGTCGGTACTTGTGTCGGCACTTGTGTCAGCCTGGGCATCGTGACGGGATGGCGGTCGTGTGTGCGCTGCGTGGTCGGTTGCCCCGCGCGCGTGGACGAGGCGTGGGCCGGGTTCGGCAGTGGGAGTACGGGGGGAATTGCACTACAAGGCGGTTCGACACGCCGGCGACACGCCCTTGGGAGGCTTCGTGTAGTGCAAAACCCCCGTTGAGTCGACAGCTCTCACGTCGTCTCAACCCAGTTCTCACCTCGTCTCACCCAAGGCGCGCGGCGAGCGCCGCGCGGACCTGCGCAACAAGCTCATCGGGGTGGTCCAGATCGTGCCATCCGACGCGGATAATGTGCCAGCCCTCGGCCTCGAGGTGGCGTTGGCGTTCGCGCTCGCGGGCGAGTGAGGCGTGAATACTGCCCGGGTTATCACCGTATTTGGCGCGTCCGTCGAACTCAATGCCAACCTTCTCGGCGGGGAAGGCGCAATCGATGAAGTAACGACGGCCCCGCGTGTGGACCTCGACCTGTGTGCGCATGCCGGTGAGGCCTGCTGCGCACAGCTCATACAGCACGCGTGTTTCTCCGGGGGAGGCGCATCCGGCATCAGCATGGGCGATGATCCACTGCGCTTGAGAGCGGCCCCGAGCCCTATTGCCCAGACGCGTAAGCTCTACGCTCAGTAACTCTTTCCAGTACTTCTCGTGTCGGCGTGAGTCTGTGAGGTGGAAGTTATCGAAGTGAGTGAAGGCATTACCGATCATGCAGAGCTGGGTGAAGGCAGCTCTCCGGTTCGGTGATGTTCGTGCGACGGTGACCTGCGCTGCTTCGAGGCTTTCGATGTGGAGGCCACGTGCGTCGGCGGTTGGCGGTAATCGACGAACGCGACTCGGTGTGATCGTTATCGGCTCGAAATGATGCGTGCCGACTGAGACTGCGGGTAGTTGGACCGAATGGGTTGACGTTGAGGAAGCAATAGTGAGCGCAGGTATGCGAGGGACGGACCCGTATCCGTGTGCCCACAGTGCGCATTGTCCGGTGACCACCATGGCACGGTGCGTGTGCGCGAGGTGATAGAGGCGTGCGGCGAGCATGACCTCCGGAAGCTGGCTGGCGTCTATGCCCTCGAGGCGCGCGAGATCGAGGTACGTCCTGCCCGCGATTCTTACAGCCGTCGGTATCTTTGTGAGGCCGTGGTGGCTGGAGCGCGGCACGCGAATGATCGCGCGTTCAACGGCGTCGAGGACGAAAGGAGCGTCGTTGCCCCTGACTTCTTGGCTCATGAGTGAATTCTAGAGCTTTACGTTTCAATTCGGTGCGGTTTGATGCTTCTAATTTTATTTGATCATTAATGATGTTCATGTGTGGCTCGGCGGTGCGCGGGTTTGGGTGCATCGGTGCGCCGTTTGTGCGTGGTGTCACGAGGCGTGGGGTGGGTTGGGCAGTGGGAGCACGGGGGGAATTGCACTACAAGGCGGTTCGACACGCCGGCGACACTCCGTTGGGAGGCTTGGTGTAGTGCAAAACCCCCATTTGGGCCACCTGGCGCGCCTTCGATGGCTGGGTGGAGGCTGTGGCGGGACGAGGCGTGGGGTGGGTTCGGCAGTGGGAGCACGGGGGGAATTGCACTACAAGGTGGTTCGACACGCCGGCGACGCGCCGTTGGGAGGCTTGGTGTAGTGCAAAACCCCCTCGTGGAGTCTCAGTCGGTGGCGTTGCGTGCAAACGACACCGGGCAGCCCCGCGAGGTGGCGGGGCTGCCCGGGCAACGAAGCTGTGCAGCATGTGACTGCACGGACGCGGTCGTTATGGCGGCGTTCGGATCAGAAGCCCACGAGACCGCTGGCTTGCAACAGAATCAGACGGTGAGCATCACCTTCGTGGCGCGACGCTCATCCATCGCGGCGTAGCCCTCGGCGGCCTGCTCAAGCGGCAGGACCAGGTCGAAGACGGTACCCGGGTTGATCTCGCCGCGGTAGATCAGGTCGATCATGGTGGGCAGATACTTGCGCACGGCGGCCGGCCCGCCGAACATGTGCACCTCGGCGGCGAACATGCGGCTCATATCCAGGGAGACGCCGTGGGGAACGCCCACGAAGGACAGGTGACCACCGGGGCGCACGCAGCCGAGCGCCTGATCGAAGGACGCCTCGTTGCCCACCGCCTCGACGACGCCGTCGGCACCCAGGCCGTCGGTCAGTTCCTTGATGCGCGCGATGCCCTCTTCGCCGCGCTCTTCGACGATGTCGGTCGCTCCGGACTCGCGGGCCAGCGCCTGGCGGTCCGCGTGGCGCGACATCGCGATGATGCGGGATGCACCCAGCTGCTTGGCGCCGATGATCGCGCCCAGGCCCACGGCGCCGTCACCCACGACGACGATGGTCTTCCCGGGGGCGGCCCCGGCCTCGGCGTCGGCGAACCAACCGGTGCCGAGGATGTCGGAGGCGGCCAGGAGTGAGGGGAGCTGCTCAGTCGTGGGGGCCTCGGGGGTCTTGACGAGCGTGCCGTCAGCGAGGGCAATGCGGGCGTACTCGGCCTGGGTGCCGCCGGCGCGGGTGCCGACGAAGACGTCGCCCTGGGCGGCGGCGGTCGTGCAGCGCGAGGGGTAGCCGGCACGGCAGATCGCGCACTCGCCGCAGGAAATGCAGAAGGAACCCTCGACGAAATCGCCGGGCTTGACGGTCGTGACGGCCTCGCCCACCTCGACGACTGTTCCGACGTACTCGTGGCCCATGCGCTTCTCGTGGACGGGCTCCAAACCGCGGTAGGGCCACAGGTCGGAGCCACAGATGCAGGTGGCCGCCAGCTTGATGATGGCGTCTGTGGGCTCCAGGATCGTCGGCATCGGCATCTCTTCGACGTTGACATTGCCGGGTTCGTGCATGACGACGGCGCGCATGTTTCTCCTCGTGATCGGTGCTTAGGTCGTAGGGTAACGGTAGCCGTCAAGTCCGCCAGTTCGTCAGCGCCGGCCGCTGTCTCGTTTCTCTCAACGACGAGGCAGGGGCCGCGTCATGCCGTTCGCGTCCGTTTTTTCGAGGGGCGGACACAGGGCAAATCGCGGTAGGGTTGCGCCATGTCTGTCGAGTTCGTTTCCGCCTCTCAGGCGGCAGATGCGGTGGCGTGCGACGCGCCGCTGCGGCTCGTCGACACCTTCGGGCGCGTCGCCCGCGACCTGCGCGTGTCGCTCACCGACCGCTGCAACCTGCGCTGCTCCTACTGCATGCCCCCCGAAGGCCTGGACTGGCTGCCCACCGAGGAAACGCTGACGGACGTGGAGGTTGTGCGCCTCATTCGCATCGGCGTGGACATGCTGGGGATCCGCCAGGTGCGCTTCACGGGAGGTGAGCCGCTTCTGCGCCGAGGCCTCGAGGGGATCATTACCGAGTGCTCCCACCTGCGCACCGACGAGGGGAAGCCGCTCGACCTGGCTCTGACGACAAATGCGCTCGGCCTGGCCAAGCGCGCCCAGGGGCTGAAGGATGCGGGCCTGAACCGCGTCAACATTTCGCTTGATTCGCTGGACCCCGAGCACTTCGCGGCGATCACCCGCCGCGACCGACTCGGCGATGTTCTGGAGGGTATCGAGGCTGCCGCCCGCGCGGGCTTGAGTCCCATTAAGGTCAACACCCTCGTGCTGCGCGGCATGAACGAGGCCGACCTGCCTGACTTGGTCGACTACTGCCTGGACCTGGGTATCGAGCTGCGCGTTATCGAGCAGATGCCGATCGGCCCGGCGGACACGTGGGATCGCCAGAACATCCTGACTGCCGACGAGATCCTGCACATCATGGGGACCCGCCACACGCTGACTCCCGCGCCGCGCGAGGACCCGCATTCGCCGGCGGGACGCTGGATCGTCGACGGTGACCCGAGCAAGAGGCTCGGCGTCATCGCCTCCGTCTCTGACCCGTTCTGCAATGCCTGCGATCGCACGCGCCTCACCTCCGATGGCATGGTGCGTTCCTGCCTGTTCTCCACCGAGGAGACCTCGCTGCGCGACCTGCTGCGCGGTGGGGGAGACGACGCTCAGATTGCCGCTCGATGGGCCGATGCGATGTGGACGAAGCCTGCCGCGCACGGCCTCAACCTCGATGCCTTCGCGCGCCCGTCGCGCACGATGAGTCGTATTGGCGGGTAACCTCCCTTAATTTCCGTAATGCCGGTGTTTTCTAACGGCGGTTAATTGATGGTTTGTCGCCTGCCGTATCTTTCCTTGTAGAAGGACTTTTCCTAGCGATTTCAGGGGTGATGCACGTCCCAATCGCTTCCTGTGGTTTGAGTCATTTCCATTGGTAGCCTCCGTGTTAAAGAATGTCCGGCGCGTGTCCGCGCTCGGACGACCCTTCCGACCCGAGGAGAGCCATGAGCGCGACCGACCCCGCGGCCAAGAAGAGCCGCTACCTGCTCACTGACTGGAACCCCAACGACGAGTCTAAGTGGGACTCGAAGCTCGCGTGGCGCACGCTGTGGATCACGACCTACTCGCTGATCCTGGCCTTCTGCGTGTGGTTCCTGCCCAGCGCGATCGCGCCCAAGCTGAACGCCCTCGGCTTCAACCTGGACAAGTCGCAGCTCTACTGGCTGACTGCCCTGCCGGGCCTGGCCGCCGGCATCCTGCGCCTCATCTACATGTTCCTGCCCCCGCTCATCGGCAC
>JAHYYD010000158.1 GCA_019425105.1 Actinomycetota bacterium | reverse complement strand
ACCCAGTCGAGCGTACGCGTGACGGCCTTCTTCCACAGGCGGTAGGTGCGGTCGCGCTCGGCCGGCTCCATGGACGGCGTCCAGCGCTTGCCTTCCTGCCAGTTGGCCACGACGTCGTCGGTGCCCGACCAGAAGCCCACGGCCATACCGGCTGCGTAGGCGGCACCCAGAGCGGTCGTCTCAATGACCTTCGGGCGAACGACGTCGACGCCGCACAGGTCGGCCTGGAACTGCATGACCAGGTCGTCGTGCGTCATGCCGCCGTCGACCTTGAGCTCCTTGAGCGGCACGCCGGCGTCGGCGTTCATCGCGTCGAGGACCTCGGCGCTCTGGAACGCGGTCGACTCCTCGACGGCGCGGGCGATGTGGCCCTTGTTGACGTAACGGGTCAGGCCCACGATCGCGCCGCGAGCGTCCGAACGCCAGTAGGGGGCGAACAGGCCGGAGAAGGCGGGGACGAAGTAGACGCCGCCGTTGTCCTCGACCGTGCTGGCCAGCTCGCCGATGTCCGAAGACTTGACGATCATGCCGAGGTTATCGCGCAGCCACTGGACCAGCGAGCCGGCGACGGCGATCGAGCCTTCGAGGGCGTACACGGCCGGCTGCTCGCCGATCTTGTAGGCCACCGTGGTGAGCAGACCGTTGTTGGAGAAGACGGGCTCCGTGCCGGTGTTCATGAGCATGAAGCAGCCGGTGCCGTAGGTGTTCTTCGCCATGCCCTTCTCGAAGCAGGCCTGGCCGAAGGTGGCCGCCTGCTGGTCGCCGAGGATGCCGGCGATCGGGGTGTCGATGAGCAGACCGTTCTTGCGGCCGTAGCCGTAGACCTCGGAGGAGGACTTAATCTCTGGGAGCATCGACATCGGAATACCGAAGATCTCGCAGACGTCCTCGCGCCACTGCAGCGTGCGGATATCCATGAGCATGGTGCGCGAGGCGTTGGTGACGTCGGTGCAGTGCACGCCTCCGTTGATGCCGCCCGTCAGGTTCCACAGGACCCAGCAGTCGGTGTTACCGAAGAGCAGGTCGCCGGCCTCAGCGCGCTCACGAGCGCCCTCGACGTTGTCGAGGATCCACTTGATCTTGGAGCCGGAGAAGTAGGGGGACAGGCCCAGGCCACAGATCTGGCGGAAACGATCCGGACCCTCGTCACCCTCGAGTTCCTTGACGATGTCGGAGGTACGCATGTCCTGCCAGACGATCGCGTTGTACACGGGCTCGCCGGTGTTCTTATCCCACACGACGGTGGTCTCGCGCTGGTTAGTAATGCCCACGGCCGCCAGCTGGTGACGGTTGATCTCCGCCTTCTGCAGAGCCTCCGCGACGACGGTGCGAGTGGTGTCCCAGATCTCGATGGGGTTGTGCTCGACCCAGCCCGGGTTCGGGAAGATCTGCGTGAATTCCTTCTGGCCGACGGAAACGATTTCACCAGCGTGGTTGAAGATAATCGCGCGGGTCGAAGTGGTGCCCTGGTCAATGGCGAGAACGAACTTTTCGGTGGTCATGAGTGTCCTTTCGGTGGCGTTGTCACATCGTTGTGTATGCCGCGCCTAGCCACCTGCGCGGCTGTTGGGACTTCCCAGTCCCAGAAAATGTCACCCCGGCGGTGGGGTTCCACGCGGGCGAGGCCACGCCGGCCTCGCCCGCGCACTCACTCTCAGGCGAGAGCGAGGAAGTAGATGACGGTGCCGACGATGGCGCCGATGATCGGGCCGACGACGGGAACCCAGGAGTAACCCCAGTCGGAGCCGCCCTTGCCCTTGATCGGCAGGATCGCGTGAGCGATACGCGGGCCGAGGTCACGGGCCGGGTTGATGGCGTAACCGGTGGGGCCACCGAGCGAGTTACCGATGACGACGATGATGAGGGCGACGCCGAGCGGGCCGATCGCAGTTTCGGTGTAGCCGGAGACGTAGACCCACAGGATCAGGACGGCGGTGCCGATGGCCTCAGTGAGGCAGTTCCAACCGTAGGAGCGGATCTCGGGGCCGGTGGAGAAGACGCCGAGCTTGAGGGCGGGGTCGCAATCCTCGTCGAAGTGCTTCTTGAAGGTCAGCCAGCACAGGACCGCACCGACGAAGGCGCCGAGGAACTGAGCAACGATGTAGACGAGAATGTTGGTGGTGTTGACCGCAACGCCGGGGGCGAGCTCAACGGAGGAGTCGAAGGCGTGTCCGACAGCCTTGGCAATAGTGACGGCGGGGTTCAGGTGGCCGCCAGAGCGGAAGGCAACATAGACGCCGGCGAAGACCGCCAGGCCCCATCCCCAGTTGATGAGCAGCCAGCCGCCGCCCTTGCCCTTGGACTTGGGCAGGAGGTTCGTGGCGACGACGCCGCCACCGAGGAGCAGGAGGACGGCAGTGCCGAGGAACTCAGACCAGAAAAGCTGGCCCGTGGTCGGGGCAGCCATATCGGCGGCTGCCGGGAGCAGTGTTGTGAGCATGTTTCCCTATCTTTCTCCGGCGCGTCTTCGCACCGGGTCACCGGTGTTGTACCACCGCTAACTGTGTACCGTCGAACGGTATCCGCTCGGATATGATTCGCGGGTCACGTCACAGTATGGCACTTGATGCACGTTGGCCCAAACCGAGTGCACATCCGTGCAGGCCTACAGGTGTGACCCTGGTCATCTGCCACACATCGTTCCAGATTGGCCGACACTCTATCTGATCTCGAAAGTCACACACCTGCACGCCTGTGCATGGCACACTAGAAAACGTGACAATACGTGACGAACAGGCTCACGAGGCCGCCTCGATGTACTACCTCCAGGGGCAGACGATGGAAACAATCGCCCGCCACCTGCAGATATCGCGCTCCTCGGTCTCGCGACTCCTCGCCCACGCGCGAGAGGTCGGCCTCGTACGCATTTCCGTGTCCGCATCCCCCGGCCTGAAAGGCACCCTCGCCGGTCAGATCGCCGACCTGTTCGGAGTCCAGGTCTCGGTCGTCCCCGTTCACGACGTGCACACCGAGGTCAACCGCCTGCACAACGTTGCACTGGTCGCCGCCGAACACCTCGTCGACATGCTCTTCCCCGGCGTCACCCTCGGCATCGCCTGGGGAAACACGACCGCGGAGGTCACGCGCGCAATGCCCCACGTGTCCTTCCCGGGCTCGACCGTCGTCCAGCTCAACGGCGCGGCGACCGCCACCGAGTCGGGCATGCCCTACGCCGAGGCCATCATCGCCCGAGCCGCCAAGGCCATCGGCGGGCGCATCGTCAACTTCCCCGTCCCCGCCTTCTTCGACTACGCGGACACGAAGGAAGCGCTCTGGCGCGAGCGCTCCGTCCAGTCGGTCCTCAACACGATCGACAGCGCCGACGTCGCCCTGTTCGGCGTGGGATCGATGTCCGCACGCCTACCCTCCCACGTCTACTCGGGCGGATTCCTCGACCCCAACGAGATCGCCGCAGCGCAAAACGACGGCGTCGTCGGCGACGTGTGCACCGTCCTCATCCGCGAGGACGGCTCCACGAACATGCACCTCAACGAGCGCGCCTCGGGCCCGAGCCCGGCCACGCTCAAGAAGATCCCACGCCGCCTGTGCGTCGTCTCCGGCGCATCGAAGGCGTTGCCGCTCCTCGGGGCCCTGCGCGCGGGGGTCGCCACCGACCTCGTCCTCGACGACGGCGCCGCGCACGAGCTCCTCGACCTCGTCCACACGCGCATGTCGTCCCGGCGTTCCTTCGTCTAAGCCCGCGACCGCGCGAACGCACGAAGTGGCCCCGGCCTCGTCCCTCCTACAGGGAACGAGGCCGGGGCCCTCTCGCGTCTAACGTCAGCCCAGGCGCTTGACCAGCGGGAACGGGATCGTCTCGCGGATGCCCTGGCCGGTCAGCACCATCAGCAGGCGGTCGATGCCCATGCCCATGCCGCCGCACGGCGGGAAGCCCTGCTCCATGGCGACGAGGAAGTCCTCGTCCATGACCATGGCCTCGGGGTCGCCGTTGGCGGCCGCAAGCGCCTGCGCCTCGAAGCGCTCGCGCTGGACGACCGGGTCAGCCAGCTCGGAGTAGGCGGTGCCCGTCTCGAAGCCGCGCACGTACAGGTCCCACTTTTCGGTCAGGCCGGCGCGCGAGCGGTGGTAGCGGGTCAGCGGGGAGGTATCCTCCGGGAAGTCGTAGACGAAGGTCGGCGCCCACAGCTTGGAGGCGACAAGCTCCTCGAAGATGTCTTCGACGATCTTGCCGGAGACCGCATAGTCGTCGACCTCCAGGCCGATGCGCTCGGCGTACTTGACGAGGGTCTCGCGCGGCGTCTCCACCGTGATCTCCTCGCCCAGGGCCTCGGAGGTGGAGCCGTACAGGTCGATACGATCCCACTGCCCCGACAGGTCGTACTCGGTACCGTCGGCCAGGCGCACGATTTCCTCGCCCTCGGACAGATCGAAGGCGTCGCGCGCGGCCTGCTGGATGAGGTCGCGGGTCAGCTCAGCCATGCCGTTGTAGTCCGAGTAGGCCTCGTAAGCCTCCAGGGACGTGAACTCGGGGCTGTGCGAGGAGTCCATGCCCTCGTTGCGGAAGTTACGGTTCATCTCGAAGACGCGGTCCACGCCTCCAACGACCGCGCGCTTGAGGTAGATCTCCGTCGCGATGCGCAGGTAGAGATCGGTGTCGAGCGCGTTCATGTGCGTCGTGAAGGGGCGGGCAGCCGCGCCACCGTGGATCATCTGCAGCATCGGCGTCTCGAGCTCGATGTAGTCGCGGCGGAAGAAGTTCTCGCGGATCGAACGGTTGACGGCCGCGCGAATGCGGATCATGTCGCGCGCGGCGGGGCGCGTGATCAGGTCAAGCTCGCGGCGGCGGATGCGCTGGTCCTCGGACAGGGTGATCTCTTCGCCGTCCTCGGTGGTCCAGGTCTTGGGCAGGGGGCGGATCGCCTTGGAGGCGATGGCCCACGAGGCATCGGGGGCGGGCAGCGCGGTGGGAGCGGCGTCGTAGGCGGCCTGTGCCTCGGGCGTGACCTCGGCGGGGGTCGCGAAGATCGACAGCTCGCCGCGGCGCGAGGAGATGACGCGGCCGTGGACGAAGAGGTGATCGCCCAGGTCAACGTCGTTCTTGTAGGCGGCCAGTGACTCGGCGCCGACGGAGGCGGCGGAGAGCATGACCTGGATCCTGTTGCCCTCACCGTCCATGAGGGTCGCGAAGCACAGCTTGCCGCCGTTGCGCGCGAGGATGACGCGGCCCGCCAGGCCCACGTAGTCCTCGGTTTCTTCGCCGGCCTCGAGGTGCGCGTACTTCTCGCGCACGGCCTTGATGGTGGTCGTGATCGGCAGGCGCACGGGGTAGGCGGGGATGCCGGCCTCCATGAGGCGCGCGCGCTTGGCCGCGCGAACCTTGACCTGCTCGGGGGTGTCGTCTGCGGGTGCTTGCGTGGGCGT
>JAHYYD010000157.1 GCA_019425105.1 Actinomycetota bacterium | reverse complement strand
AAGATTCTGGACGCCGTGTGGAGCTACGATTTCGGTGGCCAGGTGAACGTTGTCGATCTGTACATCTCGTATCTGCGCAAGAAGATCGACGCGGATCGTCCGGCCCTCATCCGCACGGTGCGCGGTGCCGGTTACATCATGCGGGAGCCGCAGTGACGCGGCGGCCTTCCCTGGCGGGGCGCCTCTCGCGCGCCTTGGCCGCGTGCGTGGCGCTCGCGCTCATCGTCATGGTGGCGGCGTCCACGCTGGTCATGCGCTCCTGGATGCTCGGCAACATGGATTCCGAGCTGCATCGTCTCTCGCAGCGTGCGGGCGAGCACCTGGATGTTGAGGACGCTCCAGATAATGGGGTGGATGCGGACGATGATTTTGACGACGATTCTGACGATGCTGGTGCCCGTGCGGTCCCGCAGTCGGGTGGGCGGGTGCCTCGTCCCGGTGGGCCCGTCGTCCCCGGCGGACCCAAGGGGCCGGGGTTTGGCGGTTCTGGCGTCGCCGAGGGCACCCTCCAGTACGTGAGCGAGGACGGCGAGGCGGCCGGTGCGGTCGTCTCCAACTTCTCGGTGACCTACCTGAATGAGCCTGCACTGGCGATCCTGGCCGCGGTGCCGACGGATGGCGCCCCGCACACCGTGCGTCTCAAAGATCTGGGCGCGTTCCGGGTGACCTCCCAGGTCGTGGGCGACAAGACCGTGCTCGTCGGCGTGCAGATGGATAGCGTCGATGATGTGGTCCTGATGCTCGTCGCGGTTGAGCTTGGTCTGTCCCTCATCGTCGCGATTGCGGCCGGGTTCGCGGGCCGGGCGTGGGTGCGCCGCGAGCTGCGCCCGCTCGGGGTGGTGCGCGCGGCCGCCGCAGACATCGCGAGCCGCGACCTCGCCGATAACGCCAACGACCTCACGCGCGTCGGCGAGGAAGCGACTTCAGGCCCCGTCGAGGTCGCCGACGTCGCAGGCGCGCTCAACTCGATGATCGACGCGGTCGAGGACGGCATGGAACGTCGCGCCCGCAGCGAGGCGAAGCTGCGCCAGTTCGTCGCCGACGCCTCGCACGAGCTGCGCACGCCGCTCGCCTCCGTACAGGGGTACGCGCAGCTCGCCCGCCGCGACATTGACGAGGCCTCCCGCACCCAGGCGCTCGAGCGCATCTCCTCGGAGGGTGCACGCATGGCGTCCCTCGTGGAGGAGATGCTGACCCTGGCGCGCCTGGACGGCAACCGGGCACTCAAACGGGACACTATCGACGTTATCCCGCTGATACTGGACGCCCTGTCAGACGCGCACGTGGTCGCCCCCGACCATGCGTGGGAGCTCGGCGAGGCCTCGGACATCCAGGTCCTGGGTGACGAGGCTGCCCTGCGCCAGATCCTCACGAACCTGCTCGCGAACGCCCGCGTGCACACGCCTGCGGGCACACGCGTCACCGTTTCTCTCAGCCGCGTTCCTGACGGTGGTGGAGCGGGGACGGACGCCCCGGCCTCGTCGATGGTGAGGATCCGCGTCGCCGACGACGGTCCCGGCATCCCCGCTGAGATCCGCGACCGCGTCTTCGATCGTTTCGTGCGCGGCGACTCCTCGCGTACGCGCGACGGGCGCGGCTCCTCGGGCCTGGGAATGTCGATCGTCGAGTCGCTGGCCCGCGCAATGGGCGGGTCCGTGCGCCTCGCGGACGCCGACAAGGGGACCGTCATCGACGTGACATTGCCCGCCGCCTGAACGCCCCCGCGCGCTGGCGACCGAGGCGGCGCTGACCAGGAGCGTTGCAATTCCGGGCCTCGTGCGTCCCTGTGTCCTGGGTCGCCCCGGCGCGTCCCATGTCACCCGCGCCCACATGCCGGTCGTTCCCGGCGCGATGCCTGGTGGGCCGTAGGATTGTTGTGGTGGCGTGCGCCACCCGAATACGTGCATATCGGCACGTACCGACAGAAATGAGGCTCAAGTGGCACTGATCGTGCAAAAGTACGGCGGTTCTTCCGTCGCCGACACCGAAGCCATGAAGCGCGTCGCCCAGCGCATCGTGGACACGCACAACGCGGGACACCGCGTCGTTGTCGTCGTATCGGCGATGGGCGACACGACGGACGACCTGCTCGACTCGGCCGCAGCACTCACCGACAACCCGCCCGAGCGCGAAATGGACATCCTCCTGTCCGCCGGCGAACGCATCTCGATGGCCCTCCTCGCGATGGCCGTCAACGAGCTCGGCGTCGAAGCCCGCGCCTACACCGGCGCACAAGCCGGCATCAAGACGGACAGCCACTTCGGTGCCGCCCAGATTGTCGGCATGGTCCCCGAGCGCGTCGCCCGCGCCGTCAAGGATGGCCAGGTCGCCATCGTCGCCGGATTCCAGGGCATCTCCAAGGACGACGACGTGACCACGCTTGGCCGCGGCGGCTCCGACACGACCGCCGTCGCCCTCGCCGCAGCCCTCCACGCCGACGTGTGCGAAATCTACACCGACGTCGACGGGCTCTTCTCCGCCGACCCGCGCATCGTCCCCAAGGCCCACCGCCTGCGCACCCTCACCCAGGAAGAAACTCTGGAAATGGCCGCGCACGGCGCCAAGATTCTCCACCTGCGCGCCGTCGAATTCGCCCGGCGCTACGGGGTCCCCCTGCACGTGCGCTCCTCGTTCTCCGAAAAGAACGGCACCTGGATCTCCGACTCCCCCGCAAACCCCGAGCTCAAGGGCCTCGTGCCCGACGCCGCCCTGAAGTCCCCTGAGGAAAACGCCATGGAAAAGCCCGTCATCTCCGGTATCGCTCACGACCGCTCGCAGGACAAGATCACCGTCACCGACGTGCCGAACAGCCCCGGCGTCGCCGCCCGCGTCTTCGCCGTCGTCGCCGAAGTCGGCGCCAACATCGACATGATCGTTCAGAACCTGCCGATCTCCGACCCCACGAAGGCCAACATCACCTTCACCCTGCCCGAAGGCGACGCGCAGAAGGCCCTCGACGCGCTCGAGGCGCACCGCGACGAAATCGGCTTCAACGAGCTGCGCTACAACCCCAACATCGGCAAGCTCAGCCTCGTCGGCGTCGGCATGCGCACCAACCCCGGCGTCTCCGCGCGCCTCTTCTCCGCCCTGTCCGACGCGGGCATCAACATCGACCTGATCTCCACCTCCGAGATCCGCATCTCCGTCGTCACCCGCCTCGAAGACCTCGACCGCGCCGTGAAGGCCGTCCACACCGCCTTCGGCCTCGACGCCTCCGAAACCGAAGCCGTCGTCTACGGCGGCACCGGCCGCTGATCGTTCATCGACGAGGCCCGGGCTGCTTTCGCTGTTTCTGCACGGTTCCGGTGATCCCGGTTAGCGAGGCCGGCCTCGTCCCCATAGATTTCACCCAGCGTTCGCCCCGTCGTATGGGCGCGCGCACCAACAAAGGAGAACACCATGAGTGGTTTCAATGTCGCCGTCGTCGGCGCCACCGGCCAGGTCGGCCGAGTTATGCGCACCCTGCTGGAGGAGCGTCAGTTCCCGGTCGAGACGATTCGTTTCTTCTCGTCCGCGCGCTCGGCGGGCACCACCCTGCCCTGGAAGGGACAGGACATCGTCGTCGAGGACGTGGCGACGGCCGACTACTCGGGCATTGACATTGCCGTGTTCTCCGCGGGCGCCACCGCCTCGCGCGAGTACGCCCCCAAGTTCGCGGCCGCCGGCGCGGTCGTCGTCGACAACTCCTCCGCGTGGCGCAAGGACCCCGAGGTCCCGCTCGTCGTCTCCGAGGTCAACCCCGACGACGTCGACAACCGCCCCAAGGGCATCATCGCGAACCCCAACTGCACGACCATGGCCGCCATGCCCGTCCTGAAGCCCCTCGTGGACGCTGCGGGTGGTCTGACGCGTCTCTTCGTCTCCTCCTACCAGGCCGTCTCCGGGTCGGGCCGCGCGGGCGTCGCCGAGCTGACCGGCCAGATCGAGGCCGGTGCTGCGCAAGACCTGGCAGCTCTGGCCCTGGATGGTCGCGCCGTCACCCTGCCCGAGCCCGGCGTGTACGTCGCGCCCATCGCCTTCGACGTCGTGCCGCTCGCCGGCTCAATCGTCGACGACGGCTCCGAAGAGACCGACGAGGAGCAGAAGCTGCGCAACGAGTCGCGCCGCATCCTCCACATTCCCGACCTGGCCGTGTCCGGCACCTGCGTGCGCGTCCCCGTCTACACCGGCCACACCCTCACGATCCACGCCGAGTTCGCAGGCGACATCACGCCCGACCAGGCGCGCGCCCTGCTGGCAGACGCGCCCGGCGTGCGCGTCGTCGACGTCCCGACCCCGCTCGAGGCCGCCGGCCGCGACGAGGTCCTCGTGGGTCGCATCCGCCAGGATCAGGCGGTCGACGGCAAGCGTGGCCTCGTCCTGGTCGTGTCCGGCGACAACCTGCGCAAGGGCGCTGCCCTGAACGCGGTCCAGGTCGCCGAGGTGGTGGCTGCTCGGTTGCGCTGAGTGCGCGAGCTCTCGACTGTGCTGAGTGTGAACTAGTTGCGTGAACGCGCGGCGGCCCTGGCGGGCTGCCGCGCGTTCCGTTCTGCGGGCCGGGCCGCTGTGTGTGCTGGTGTGCGGCGGCCCGCCCGCGAGATCGCCACACGCGAGCTTCGCTCGGCGCGTCGGCTCGAAGCCCGGCCAGGCCCCGCCGCCGCCCACCAGCACCGCGGCCAGGCCCGCCGGTCCCTCCGGCGCCCTCCACACCGGCGGCGCGTGGTCGCTGACGTGTGGTTGAGCGTGTTGTTTCGCCTTCTGGCCAGGCCCTGCCTTCACTCCGCGAGCCTCGTGTCCAGCCCTCGCGTCTATCAATGCTGAGCCCACACCCAATCTCGCACGTAATTCCCCTGCGACTATTTCAAACGTTGAATTCAGATCGTTGGAATTGCAACGTTTTCTGGCTTTGTTGAGACTTTGCTCAATCGAATTACGTGCGAAATTGCGGTGTGGAGTCTCTCTTCTGTGGTCGAGCTTGTTGCTCAGGGGCATTGCACTACTTGGGTAGGCATTGCACTGCTTAGTTGCCAGTGCAATGCTGTGCTATCTGGTGCATTGGTGCTGTATCTAGTGCACTGCTTCGTCGCGATGAAACCGGTGACACCTTTGCGGGCCCGAGTGAGTGCTGGCTTGAAACCGGTGACACCTTTGCGCGGGGAAAATGTCGGTTTTTCGGGTGTTGAGGGCTCACAATGGTGATGGCGGTTTCATTGGTCAGCTCGGGGAGGCGAGCATTGGTGTCGGCGGTTTCATGTGGGCAATGTGAGTGCGTCGTCATGGCCTTGAACGTTTTGATTTCGCTTAGTTGCCGTGCCGGGCGCGAAAAAGTTCGCCCTGCGCGCTCACAACACCCCAAATTCGGCGTTTTTGTGCTTGCTGGGCGAGTATTTCGCGGAGGTGCCGTTGTGGGGGCCGTGCTGGGCAAGTTTTTTCGCGCCAACTGACATTGTGCAGTAGCGTCC
>JAHYYD010000156.1 GCA_019425105.1 Actinomycetota bacterium | reverse complement strand
CCTCGTATTCACTGGGACAGATGGTCATGATCGGCTGCGACTCCACCACGCACGCCGCCCGTTCGATCAAGCGCTCAGGCGTGTGCTCACTGAACCTCTTCGGGCCCGAGGCCATGGGCCTCTTCGAGTATGCGGGCACCATCTCTGGTGGGAATAAGCTTTGCGATGCCCACGTGGCATCAAGCAACTATGACGGCGTCCCCGTCCTCGACGACTCCCAGATGAGCCTCGTTTGCCGCGTCCTGGAGGCAACGGAGGACGGGACCTACACGCACTTCCGCTGCGAGATCACCCAGCGCCTGGTCGCCCCTGCGCTCATCGACGAGCAGGGCCGTTTCCGCTACGAGGATCTGCACACCGTCGAATACGTCGGAGACGCGCGCAGGCGCATCTACCGCTACTTCTCGGACCGTGTGGAGCGTTTCGGCACCTTCGTTCGTTCATTCAAAGAGTCGCTCCTCCCCTAGCGCCGTCACGTACCAACAACAAAAGCCGGGGACCCACGCGGGATCCCCGGCCTCGTCTGTACGTAGAGGCTACTCAGCTCTCGTCGGTGCCCGCGTACTTCGGGTGCGCGAGGTTTTCGGGCGAGAGGATGCGCTCGACCTCCTCCTCCGAGAGGAGCTCCATCTCGTGGATGACCTCGCGGACGGTCTTTCCCTCAGCGGCGGCACGCTTACCGACGACATCGCCCAGGTGGTGGCCGATCACGTCATTGAAGTAGGTGACAATACCGATGGAGTTCTCCACGTAGTGGCGGCACACGTCCGGATTGGCGGTAATGCCATTCACGCAGCGCTCACGCAGCGTGTCGCACGCGTTGACGAGCAGGTTGATCGACTCGATGAGCGCCTGGGCGATGACGGGCTCCATGACGTTGAGCTGGAGCTGGCCGGCCTCGGCCGCCATGGTCACGGTCTGGTCGTTGCCGATCACCTTGAAGCAGACCTGGTTGACGACCTCGGGGATAACCGGGTTGACCTTGGCGGGCATGATCGACGAGCCCGCGGCCATCTTCGGAAGGTTGATCTCGTTGAGGCCAGCGCGAGGGCCGGAAGCCAGCAGACGCAGGTCGTTGCAGACCTTCGACAGCTTGACGGCGCTGCGCTTGATGGTCGCGTGCATGGAGACATAGGCGCCGGTATCAGAGGTGGCTTCGAGGAGATCGGGAGAGCCGACAACGCGTGCACCCGTGATGCGGCGCAGGTGACGCACGACGACCTGCTGGTAGCCATCGGGCGTGTTCAGACCGGTACCGATAGCGGTCGCGCCCAGGTTCGTCTCGAGAAGTAGCTCAGCGTTGTTCACGAGGCGCTCATCCTCCTCGCGGAGCGTGTGCGCAAACGCGGAGAATTCGCTGCCCAGCGACATCGGGACGGCGTCCTGCAGCTGCGTGCGCCCCATCGTCAGGATGTGGCGGAACTCGGCACCCTTCTCGTCGAACGCGTCGGCCAGCTCATCGATGGCCTTGCGCAGGCGATTCACCTTACGCCACAGCGCAATACGGAAGGCCGTCGGGTAGGCGTCGTTCGTCGACTGCGAGCGGTTGACGTGGTCATTGGGGTTGATGATGTCGTAGCGGCCCTTGTTCTCACCGAGGATCTCCAGTGCCAGGTTCGCGATGACCTCATTCGCGTTCATGTTGACGGAGGTGCCGGCACCGCCCTGGAACTGGTCGACGGGGAACTGGTCCATGCAGCGGCCGTTTTCGATGATCTCGTCGCACGCGGCGATGATCGCCTCGGCCTTTGACGGCTTCATCGCCTTGAGCTGCATGTTCGCCATCGCGCACGCCTTCTTCACCTGGGCGAAAGCGCGAATCAGCTCGGGCGCCTCATTGATCGTGCGCCCCGAGATCTGATAGTTCTCGATGGCGCGCAACGTATGAATGCCCCAGTACGCGTCGTCGGGTACTTCGCGGGTGCCGAGCAGATCTTCTTCGGTGCGGGTCAACGTTGTTCCTTCCGTCTGTTCTCCGGCCGTTTACTTCCGGCCGATGCGCCTCCATGGTAGGCCCTGTAGGCCCGAAACTCCGGCACTTTACGAACATTGGAGAAGTCGTTGAGACTCCCGTAATCAGCTCTTTCGTTAGTGATTGGACACGACGTCAGTAACCGCGTCAAGCAGGTCAGCCAGCGTCACCCATTCCTCGATCGCAACATCCGCGAGAGCCACCTTGGCCTCGCGCTCGACGCGCGCGACGACGGCGTAGAGGGAGACATCATCCATGTCGAGGTCGCCACGCAACGTGAGCTCCCCGCGAGCATCGGCGGGGTCAAGCTCCACCTCGTCGAGCACAGCCTCCATCGCGGCCTCGCGGGCACGGTCCTGCGCGGTGTCAACCCTGCTCTCCGACGAGGCCGGGGCCGCGCCGGGCGCGTCGTCAGACGCATCGGGATCGACCAGCTGCGCTAAGCCTGCGCGCAGCTGGTCACCGAGCAGATCGGCAATTGAACCCATCAGCCGACCCGGTTATTCAGCCAGCGCACGGGGGCACCGGCACCCGCATGGCGGAAGGACTCAAGCTCATCGTCCCACGCCTGGCCGAGGGCCAGGTCGAGGCCCTCGCGGAGCTCCTCGTACGTGGTCGCAGACTCCAGGGCCGCGCGAATACGATCCTCGGGGACAACGACGTTGCCGACCGTGTCCATCTGCGAGTGGAAAATACCCAGGGAAGGCGTGTGACACCAGCGTCCGCCGTCGCTCGAGGCGGTGGCTTCCTCCGTCACCTCGTAGCGCAGGTGCTCCCAACCACGCAGAGCGGACGCCAAACGGGCGCCCGAGCCAACCGGTCCGACCCACGAGAACTCGCAGCGAACCATGCCCGGCGCCGCTTCTTGATCCGACCACTGGAGGTGGACCTCCTGGCCGAGCGCGGTGCCCAGCGCCCACTCGATGTGCGGGCACAGAGCGGGCGGTGTTGAGTGCACAAAAAGTACACCGCGGGTGTATGACCCTCTCATTGTTCCTCCTGTTGGCTTTGTCAGGATCGTCTTCCCCTACGCCCTAAACAGCCGAGAGTCGCAATGATCTGCGCCTTAACAGCGCACACGATGTAGTTACAGGATAGTCGAACGCGCCGGGGAATGCACTCCATTCCCCGGCGCGTCCACACCACGACAACGCTCGATGCTTAGAAACCGGCGTTGCGAATGTCTCGCAGCGCCTTCTTGCGGGTCGCGCGATCCAGGCGATCGATGTAAATGTGACCGTCGAGGTGGTCACACTCATGCTGAATGCAGCGAGCCATCAGCTCCTCACCCTCGACGACAACCTTCTTGCCGTCCAGGTCGGTGCCCTCGCAGCGCGCATACCAGGCGCGCTCGGTCGGGTACCAGAGCTCGGGAACCGACAGACAGCCCTCATCGCCGTCCTGGTACTCGTCCTCGCTCAACGCCACGATACGAGGGTTGAGCACGTAGCCGATCTCGCCGTCAATATTCCAGGAGAACGCGCGCAGGCTGACGCCAATCTGGTTGGCGGCCAGACCAGCGCGACCGTCCATGTCGACACCCTCGAGAAGATCCTCAACGAGGGCCTTCACATTCGGGGTGATCTCCGTGATCGGGTCACACACGGTACGCAGGACCGGGTCGCCGATAATGCGGATGGGACGAATAGCCATGTCACTCCCCCTTCAGGGCCGCGGCGTGGAGCTCGCGCAGGCGAGTGACGGCTTCGTCGACGGGGACGACGATGGTCTCGCCGGTGGCGCGCACGCGGATCTCCACCTCGCCGTCGGCCAGCGAACGGCCAACGACCAGGCCGAAAGGCACGCCCACAAGCTCGTAGTCCTTGAACTTCACGCCAGCGCTCACCTTACGGCGATCGTCGACGAGGACGTCCAGGCCGACAGCGTCAAGCTGCTCGCCGAGAGACTGCGCGGTGTCGAAGACCTCGTCACCCTTGCCGGTCGCCAGAACGTGCACGTCGAAGGGCGCGATCTGAGCAGGCCAGCTCAGACCCTTCTCGTCGCAGTTGGCCTCGGCCAGGGCAGCCATCACGCGAGTGACGCCGATGCCGTACGACCCCATCGTGACGACCTGCGTCTTGCCGTTCTCGTCGAGCACGGTCAGGCCCAAAGCCTTGGCGTACTTGCGCCCCAGCTGGAAGATATGGCCGATCTCGATACCACGCTCAAGGTGGAGGGGGCCCGAACCATCGGGAGCCAGGTCGCCCTCGCGCACCTCAGCGGCCTCGATCGTGCCGTCAACCGTGAAGTCGCGGCCCATGACCAGGTTCAGGATGTGACGCTGCTCGGCGTTCGCGCCGGTCACCCAGGCGGTCCCCTCGACGACGCGCGGGTCAACCAGGTAGCGCACAGAACCGGAGACGTTACCCTCCTCGTCCACGACACGCTTGGGCGAGTTGGGGCCAAGCACCGTGGGGCCGATGTAGCCGCGCACCAGCTCAGGGTGCGGCTCAAAGTCGGAGTCCGAGGCCATCTCAACCTCGGCGGGAGCAACGGAAGCCTCGAGACGCTTCATATCGACATCGCGGTCACCGGGCACACCCACGACGAGGAGCTCGCGCTCACCATCGGGGTGCGTCAGCGCCACGACGACGTTCTTCAGCGTGTCTGCCGCGGTCCAGGGACGGTCCTCGCGCGGGTAGTGCTCGTTGAGCAGGTCCACGAGCGCCTCGATCGTCGGCGCGTCGGGAGTCGGCACCTCAACCGGAGCTGGAACGCCGGACGCATCCTGAACGTCAGGAACGGGGGTCGTCACGGCCTCCGCGTTGGCGGCGTAGCCACCCGGGGACGCCACGAAGGTGTCCTCACCGATCGGCGAGGGATGCAGGAACTCCTCGGAGCGCGAGCCGCCCATCGCGCCACTCATCGCGGAAACAATGACGTACGGCAGGCCCAGGCGCTGGAAGATGCGCTCGTAGGTGTCACGCTCAGCCTGGTAGGAAGCGTTCAGCCCCTCGTCGTCAATGTCGAACGAGTAGGCGTCCTTCATCACGAACTCACGGCCACGAATCAGACCCGCACGCGGACGAGCCTCGTCGCGGTACTTCGTCTGAATCTGGTACAGCATGGCGGGCAGATCCTTGTACGAGGAGTACATGTCTTTCACGAGAAGAGTGAACATCTCCTCGTGCGTGGGGGCCAGCAGGTAGTCGCCGCCCTTGCGGTCGTTGAGCTTGAACAGCGTCGGACCGTACTCTTCCCAGCGGTTCGTTGCCTTGTAGGGGTCTGCAGGGATCAGTCCCGGGAAATGGACCTCCTGCGCGCCCATCGCATCCATCTCTTCGCGGACAATGTCCTCAATCTTGCGCAGGGTGCGCAGGCCAAGAGGCAGCCACGTGTAGATGCCGGGGGCGCAACGGCGAATGTAACCGGCACGCACCAGAAGCTTATGCGAGTTAACCTCGGCGTCAGCCGGGTCTTCGCGCAGGGTTCGCAGGAAGAAAGTCGAGAGATTTCGAAGCATGCTCCAAGAGTACGGCACGCAAAG
>JAHYYD010000155.1 GCA_019425105.1 Actinomycetota bacterium | reverse complement strand
ACAGCGCCGTGTGGGACGGCGTGAGCGTCGGCCCGCGCGTGCAGATGGTCTCCGACGCGATCGCGCTGGGCGCGGACGCGACCCGTCTGACGCACCTGGGCCGCATGTTCGGTCTGGTCGCGGGCGAGCTCATGTGGACGCAGGAGCGCACGCTCGACGGCGAGGATGAGGCCGACGTCGAGATCTCCGGCCGCCTGCACCGCACCGAGCAGGCCTCGACCGCCTCCGGTGAGGTCATCGAAGGCATCGACGACTCCCAGGATGGCTTCCTTGTCTGAGCCCGCACTCGATTCCGCGTTCGTCGACGAGGCCGTGGCCTCCTTCGGCGCGACCCCGCACTTCGGGGACCCGTCGGGGGAGCAGTGGGCCCTCGAGGGCGGCCGCGCGCTGGTGCGCCGCCCGGACCTGGCCGTCATCTCTGTGTCGGGGGCCGATCGGCTCACGTGGCTGACGTCGCTCGCCTCACAGATCGTCACCGACCTCGTCCCCGGCGCGAGCCGCGAGCTGCTCATCCTCTCGCCCGAGGGGCGCGTCGAGCACTGGGCGGGCGCGAGCGACGACGGGACCGCGCTGCACATGATCGTGGAGCGCGCTGATCTTTCGGGGTTTGTGGCGTTCCTTGAGTCGATGCGTTTCGCGTTGCGCGTCGCCGTTGCTGAGCGGGACGTCGTCGTGTTCTCCTCGGTCCGCGCGGGCGCAAACACACCCGATTCGGTGTCGGGCCTGCCCGGGCTCCTGTGGACCTGGGAGGACCCGTGGCCCGGCGTCGTGGAGGGCGGGGCCGCCTACTTCCAGGGCGAACGCCACCCCGGCGCGCGCACGCCCATGATGTTTCACGTTGTTTCACGGCAGGACGCTGACCGGTTTGAGGAAGCGTGGCTGTCTGCGTGCCCCGAGGCCGGCTCCCGTCGCCGCGCCGGATACCTGGCGTGGGAGGCCATGCGCATCGCCGCGTGGAAGCCGCGCCTTGGCCGCGAGACCGACGCGCGCGCGATCCCGCCCGAGGTGGACTGGCTGCGCACTGCCGTCCACACGGCGAAGGGCTGCTACCGCGGCCAGGAAACCATCGCGCGCGTCCTCAACCTCGGCCGGCCCCCGCGCCGCCTGACCTACCTGCAGCTGGACGGCTCGCGCGGCGACCTGCCCGCGCCCGGCACGCCCATCGAGGTGGGTGGCCGCCAGGTCGGCGTCATCACTTCCTCGGCGCGCCACGCGGACGAGGGCCCGATCGCCCTCGCGCTGATCGCCCGCGCCGTGCCGCCCACGACGGTCTTCGACATCGACGGCGTCGCCGCCGCCCAGGAGGAGATCGTGCCCGTCCACGGCAAGTCCTCCGTGTCCCCGCAGACCCGCCCGGGCGCCGACCTCTCGCGCGAGGCCGGCCAGCGCGGCGGTTCCACGGGCTTCGGTGGCCTCGGCTCGGCCCTGGGGTCGCGCTGATGCGCGCCGTCATCCAGCGGGCCACCTCCGGCGAGGTGCGGGTCGGCGGCGAGGTCGTCGGCCGCCTTGCCCTTTCTGCTGGCGCTGCTGGTTCTGCTGCTCAGGCCTGCTCGCGTGGCGCGGGTGCTCCCGGTGACCTCGCCGCAACCCCTGGCGACGCCACCCCGTCAGGGGAGGGCACCGGCGGAGCGCGCCAAGGCCTCGTCGTCCTCCTGGGCGTCCAGCGAGGCGATGGTGCCGAGCAGGTGGCCACGGTTGCCCGCAAGATCGCCGAGCTGCGCATCCTGGATGACGAGCGTTCCGCGGTGGATGCGGGTGCCCCGATCCTCGTGATCTCGCAGTTCACGCTGTATGGGGACACGCGCAAGGGGCGTCGGCCCTCGTGGGCTCATGCCGCGCCCGGTGATGAGGCTGAGCCCCTCGTCGACGCGGTCGTGGCCGACCTGCGCGGCCGGGGCCTGCACGTCGAGACCGGCCAGTTCGGGGCGATGATGGAGGTCTCGCTGGTGAACGACGGCCCGTTTACGGTCCTCGTCGAGGCGTAGTTTCCCCACAACGTCGCATGCAATTCCCATGGCAACCTTTCGAGTGTTGAAATATGACTGTTGCAATTCCAACGTTTTGAGGCGTCGATGAAATCTGGCGTGGGGGAATTGCATGCGACTTTTGGGAGGGAGCGTGGGCACAGTTTCCCATAAATCTCGCACGTAATTTCCCTATCAACTTTTCACGTTTTGAAATGCGGTCGTTGTAATTGCAACGTTTGTGGGGCCTGTCGAAAACTTACCGAGGGAAATTACGTGCGACTTTAGGTAGGGAGTTTCCAGGGGGAGTTGCGGTGGTGCGCCTCGGCCTCGCCCGTCCCTGCCTCGCCCGTCCCGGCCTTGTCAGTGCTGGTGCGCCTGCCGTGCCTCAAGCTATGGGGTCAGGTGCGCGCGGATCCGCACTCGCACTTGTTACCGATGAGGTGTTACACCTGATCGGTAAGGTTCAACCCCTTCTGATCGGGTTGAATCTTCCCGATGAGGTTGAATCCTTTCGACAGCTCCGCGTCCACGCTTGTTTCTAAGTGGTGTTACACCGCTTAGGTGGGTATTACACCAGTTGGGAACTGGTGTACTGCTCCCTAACTGGTGCATTGCTGTGCTCAGTCGCATGCAGCGTTTCTTGTGGGGCTAGCTGCACGGAATCTGCGTGTGGCCACAGAGTGTGGTTTCTCCCCAATGTCGCATGCAATTCCCATGGCAACCTTTCATGTGTTGAAACATGGTCGTTGCAATTCCAACGTTTCTGGGGGTTGGTGAAATCTGGTGTGGGGGAATTGCATGCGATTTTGGGGTGGGAGTTCCCAGGGGGAGTTGCGGTGGTGCCCGCACCCGGCCTTGGTCGCCGCCCTCCACTGCGCCCCGCACCCGCCGCAGCCTAGAGCCCGCGCCCCGCCGCGCCCCGCCCAGCCGTTCGCAGTCTGCACCCGCGCCACGGCCTCGGCCCCCGCCCAGCCGCGCCCCGCCCAGCCGTTCGCAGTCTGCACCCGTGCCCCGGCCTCGGCCTCGCCCCTGCGCCGAGGGCGAAAGCGCGCGCACGGTGCTCCCGCTTTCCGTAGGCTGTAACCAGTCAACTGGGACGGGTGTACGCCGAGCTCGGCGAAGTGCCTGTCCTGCGAAATGAGGAGAGGCATGTTCGAACGCTTTACCGACCGCGCTCGCCGGGTCGTCGTGCTCGCGCAGGACGAGGCTCGCGGTCTCAAGCACAACTACATCGGCACGGAGCACCTGCTGCTCGGCCTGATCTCCGAGGGTGAGGGCGTCGCCGCCAAGGCCCTGGAGACGATGGGTATCAAGGGCGAGGCCGTTCGCGCCTCGGTCATTGAGATCATCGGCGAGGGTGAGAAGCCGGTCGAGGGTCACATTCCCTTCACCCCGCGCGCTAAGCGTGTCTTCGAGCTGAGCCTGCGCGAGGCCCTGCAGCTGGGCCACAACTACATCGGCACGGAGCACCTGCTGCTCGGCCTCCTCAAGGAGGGCGAGGGCGTGGCCGCCCAGGTGCTGACCAAGCAGGGCGCGGACCTGGCGCAGGTGCGTCAGACCGTCATCCAGATGCTCAGTGGCTACCAGCGCGGCGACGAGGAGGGCCGCGAGTCCGTGGGTGCGGGCGTGGGTGGATCGGGCGGTCCGGAGCGCTCCAACTCCGCGATCCTCGAGCAGTTCGGCCGCAACCTGACGCAGGCCGCGCGCGAGAACAAGCTGGACCCCGTCATCGGCCGCCGCGTCGAGATGGAGCGCGTCATGCAGGTCCTCTCGCGCCGCACGAAGAACAACCCGGTCCTGATCGGTGAGCCCGGCGTCGGTAAGACCGCGGTCGTCGAGGGCCTCGCCCAGGCGATCGTGCACGGCGACGTGCCCGAAACCATCAAGGACAAGCAGATCTACAGCCTCGACATGGGGTCGCTGGTCGCCGGCTCGCGCTACCGCGGCGACTTTGAGGAGCGCCTGAAGAAGGTCCTCAAGGAGATCCGCACGCGCGGCGACATCATCCTGTTCATCGACGAGATCCACACCCTCGTGGGTGCGGGTGCCGCCGAGGGCTCGATTGACGCGGCCCAGATGCTCAAGCCCATGCTGGCGCGCGGCGAGCTCCAGACGATCGGCGCGACCACGAACGACGAGTACCGCAAGTACATCGAGAAGGATGCGGCCCTCGAGCGCCGTTTCCAGCCGGTGAAGGTCGAGGAGCCCAGCGTCGAGGAGACGGTGGAGATCCTCAAGGGCCTGCGCGACCGCTACGAGGCGCACCACCGCGTCATCATCACGGACGCCGCGATCCAGGCTGCCGCCGAGCTGGCGGACCGCTACATCTCGGATCGTTTCCTCCCCGATAAAGCGATCGACCTGGTCGACGAGGCCGGTGCGCGCCTGCGCATTCGCCGCATGACCGCGCCGCCGGAGCTGCGCGAGCTGGACGAGAAGATCGCCGAGGTGCGCCGCAACAAGGAGGCGGCCATCGACGATCAGGACTTCGAGAAGGCTGCGTCGCTGCGCGACGAGGAGTCGAAGCTGTCCGATGAACGCAAGGCGAAGGAAGAGGCCTGGAAGGGCGGCGCGTCCGACGAGATCGCCGAGGTTGGGGATCAGGAGATCGCCGAGGTCCTGGCCATGTCGACCGGTATCCCGGTCGTGCGCCTGACCCAGACGGAGACCGCGAAGCTGCTCAAGATGGAAGACGAGCTGCACAAGCGCGTCATCGGCCAGGACGAGGCCGTCAAGGCCCTAGCCCAGTCGATCCGCCGCACGCGCAGTGGTCTGAAGGACCCGAACCGTCCCGGTGGCTCGTTTATCTTCGCCGGCCCGACCGGTGTGGGTAAGACCGAGCTGGCGAAGGCCCTCGCCGAGTTCCTCTTCGGCGACGAGGATGCCCTCATTCAGCTGGATATGTCCGAGTTCTCCGAGAAGCACACGGCCTCGCGCCTCTTTGGTGCCCCTCCCGGCTACGTCGGCTACGACGAGGGCGGCCAGCTCACGGAGAAGGTGCGCCGCAAGCCGTTCTCGGTCGTCCTCTTCGACGAGGTCGAGAAGGCTCACCCGGACATCTTCAACTCGCTGCTCCAGATCCTGGAAGAGGGCCGCCTGACGGACTCGCAGGGCCGCAAGGTGGACTTCAAGAACACCGTCATCATCATGACGACGAACCTTGGTACCCGCGACATCAACAAGGGTGTCCTCACGGGCTTCCAGACCGCGGACAACTCGACGCACGACTACGGCCGCATGAAGTCGAAGGTCGCGGAGGAGCTCAAGCAGCACTTCCGTCCCGAGTTCCTCAACCGCGTCGATGACACGATCGTGTTCCCGCCGCTGACCAAGCCCGAGATCGCGCGCATCGTCGACCTGATGATCGCGAAGCTGGCCAAGCGTATGGAGGCTCAGGACATGCGCCTGCAGCTGACGGACGAGGCGCGCGAGCTGCTCGCGGACGTGGGCTTCGACCCGGTCCTGGGTGCGCGTCCGCTGCGTCGTGCGATCCAGCGCGAGAT
>JAHYYD010000154.1 GCA_019425105.1 Actinomycetota bacterium | reverse complement strand
ACCGCGTGGTGCTCAAGGCCCTGGCGAAGAACCGCGAGGACCGCTACCCGAGCGCGGCCGCGATGCTCGCGGACCTGCAGCGCGTCGCCCGAGGCCTCGACGTGGGCGCACCGCCCGCGGACTCGTGGGCCACCGAGGTACTGCCCGCCGCCGGCGTCGCTAGCGCCCAGACCGCTGCGACCATGCCGATGGCGGCCGTCGCCAACCGCACCCCCGCCCCGGCCATGGCCGCGACCTCCACGTCGCTGCCCCCGGTGGCCACCGCGGACGCGGATGACGACGTCGCAAAGTCCCGCAAGCGCCGCACGGCGATCATCGCGACCCTCGTGATCATCGCCCTGCTGCTCATCGGCGGCTCGGTGTGGGCCCTCACGCGTGGCGCCGCACAAGCGGAGACGATCGCGGTCCCCAACGTTGTCGGCCTGACGCAGGCCGAGGCGAAGACCCAGATCGAGCAGGCAGGCTTCACGTGGGAGCTCAACCCTGACAAGGTCGCCTCCGACACCGTTGCCGAGGGTTCGGTCGCCTCCACCGATCCCGCAGCCGGCACGCAGGCCGAGAAGGGCGCGACCGTTCGCGTCACCATCTCCTCCGGCCCCGATTCCGTGACCCTGCCGGACAACCTGGTCGGCATGAGCCCTGACGATGCGCGCAAGGCCATCGAGGCGCTGGGCCTGAAGTGGGAGCTCGACAACAGCAAGGTCGCCTCCGACACCGTCCCCGAGGGCAAGGTCGCGCAGACCAACCCCTCCCCCGGTTCGAAGGTGAAGGCGGGCCAGACGATCCGCGCCTACCTGTCCTCCGGCTCTGACCAGGTCGACGTTCCGGACCTGTCCGGCATGAGCCAGGACCAGGCGCGCAGCGCCCTGAAGGCCGTCGGCCTGGAGCTCGGTAACGTGACGAGCGTGGACTCCGAGAAGGACAAGGATCGCATCGTCGATCAGGATCCGGCCACCGGCACGAAGGTTAAGAAGGGCACCACCGTTGGCGTGTCCGTGTCGAACGGCAAGGCTGCCCAGGTGGAGATCCCCTCCGTCGTCGGCATCGGCCGTGATGACGCCGAGGCGCAGCTCAAGGCTCTCGGCCTGAACGTCACCGTCGAAGAAGTCTCGGGCAACCAGCCTGCCGGCCAGGTCCTGTCCGTTGAACCCGGCGTGGGCTCGAAGGTCGACAAGAACTCGACCGTGAAGCTGAAGGTGTCGAAGGGCAGCCAGAACGGCAACAACAACGGGAACAATAACGGCAACAACGGGAACGGCCACTGAGGTTCCCGCGGGTCGCTACCGCGTGACGGTGTCGAGCCGGGCGGTCACTGATCGGGTGAGTAACTGATCGGGTTAGCGGCTGACCCGGCTGGCGACTGCCCACCGATTGATGAGGCCCGCGCCGCAGGATTTCTCCTGGCGAGCGCGGGCCTCACTGTATGCGCGGGGGCGCGCCGGCGTGCGCCGGCGTGCGCGGGCGGCCTCGACAACGCACTGCTAGCAGGGACCGGTGCGCCCGCCTCTTCACGGTGGAAGCGTGCCTTCCACTACGCACGCCTGCCAGATAACCAGCTCTGTAGGCAGGTGCTGTGCTGCGACGTGGGCTCAAACGCGGATCCGTCAGAAAACAGGCGCCTCACGCGGATAGGTTGTGACGATGTGGATAGGTTATCGGCATCCGGATAGGTTAATAAGCTATCCGCATGCGCATAACCTATCCGTATGCTCGTAACCTATCCGGATGTTCACGCCAACAAGCACATCTGCGACACTAGCGCCACCGCATCACCGCGCCAACAGCACTGCAATGCCGCCGCGCCACCGTGCCACCGCGCCAGCGATGACACGTAGACGACACGGCGCTCGAGCGCCAGCGATGACACGTAGACAACACAGCACTCGAACACCAGGCCCTTTCTGCCACGGCGCTCTGCCCCGTCGCAGTGAGTGTGCGCTTACGCGGATAGGTTGTGACGATGTGGATAGGTTATCGGCATCCGGATAGGTTAATAAGCTATCCGCATGCGCATAACCTATCCGTATGCTCGTATCCTATCCGGATACTCACGCCAACAAGTACATCTGCGACACCAGATCGGGAGCATTACACCAGATCGGAAAGGGTGTAACACTCCCTAAACGGTGTAACACCACGAAGCAACAAGTCTTTACGCGGTCGCCCCGAAAAATCCTTGCTCCGAACGGGGGCTTTTGCACTACACGGGGCTCCGACACGCCGGCGACGCATGCTCCCAGGCCCTCATGTAGTGCAAAACCCCCACTGCAGGCCACTACTTAGACGGATGAAAGAGTACGGAGTTTCAGAAGACAGGGCTGCGCCCCCTGAGCACTGGATAGAAAACGAGGATCTGGACAGGTTACGGCGTTCTGGATAGGAAAATAACCTATCCAGAAGAGCCGTTCCTATCCAGAACACGACTTCCTATCCACAACACGCATCACCGCCGGCATAAACCACGAGAAACTACTGGGAAAACACAGTTTCAGTGCCCACACTCAGCATCAGGGGTAGCGCACGCCCAAGATCAATCACCTGTAGCCGCAGGCTCGCGACGTATGCGTCAAACAAACCCACGGGGAGCAACAGCCCTCGTGCTAGCATGATGGTTACTTCATCACCATGTGACTGGGACCCATTGGTGGAGCCTCCAGTCAGACCTGGAGCGCAGATATGAGTGACACGACGCAGGACGTTGCGCAATGGGATCCCAATGAGGATGACACCATCATCGTCCCCCTCGAAGACGATTACGCCCTCGTCGTTGGCCCCAACACCGTAGGCCTCGAAAAGATTGACGGCTCGCTGGTAGGTGATCGTGCGCTCAACGATCTCATCGCGTCAATCGGCGAGGGAGCCTCACTGAGCGGAGGCGCAGCCTCGGCGGCCAACGCCATCCAGCATATGTCCGGCCTCTACAAGCTGGATGCCGTCACCAAGGCACAACTAGCCGCAGGCAACGCACTCACGAAGACCGCTGACGGTCGATTGATCGGTGCCGTCAGAAATACTGGTGGGCAAATCACTCGCCAAGCACGCCTCATTCCCGTGTCAGCTCCCCAGATCGCGGGAGCCATCGCAGCCATCGGCCCGGCGGTCGCGATGGTGGCCGTGCAGATGCAGCTCAACAACATTTCCAAGCAGGTGAGCACAGTCCAGCAGACCTCTCTGCAAACGCTTCAGGTGCTGACCGACTCGAGGAATGCTGATTACCAGGGCGACTGTCAGACCATCGATGAGATCTATCGGGCTAGCTCTAGCCATGACTACGTGTCGGAGACCGACTGGTCGATCATCTCCGGACTTGTATCTAGAATTCAATCTCACCGTCACTTCTACAAGAAGCAGGTTGCGAACCACCAGGAAGCCCTCGAGAAAGCTCATGACGACTCACACACGCAAAGGGACTACATCCAGACGAACAAGGCTCGCATTGTGAACGATTCTTGTGCTGCGTTTGAAACGCTCCGGGCATGGGCACACCTAACTGAGCTGCGCATCGCACGGGCCCAGGCACAAGGCGAACACCCCCACGCCGAACCACTTCAGATCCGCCAGGAAGTTATCGAGGACCTGCAGGTTCAACGCGCTCTTTTGCACGGCCTCATGCGCGAGCTTCGCATCATCGCGGAGCTTCCCGGCGGTTGGACCGTACCGGCCTCCGGTAAGCGAAAGCAGTCCCACCTATCCCAACAAATGGCACAAGAGATTATCGGCACACTGAATCCCCTCGTACAGCAGCTGGGAATCCAAGAAAAACCTATTCCCAGCCTGGATGTCACCTGTGCACCCGACGACTACGATGTGTCTCCCTACACCCAAATCCTGCGCTGGTACCTGGACGAGGGCGAAGAACTGAGGGCATTAGCGTTCCCTGTCAACGCGTTGACTCATAAAGTCGTCGCCCCAACCATCGACAGAATCAGATCCAAGCCATCTGTGGACTCGGCATGGTCCAAGCTCCCGACACCGAAAGACGCAACGGAATGGAGCCTGGGCTGGGTCAGACGCGCTACCGGAAGAGCAGTAATGGTCTCGCCCGAGATGGTTGCCGTTACCGGCCGCCGCATCATCACCGCTGACCCACAGGAGTTCATTCAGAAGGGCATTGTCAAAGAAGAGTTCTCCATCAACGACGTGACTCCAACGTTCACGGACACAGATGATGCGCTCCCGGAGCTACACCTCACGCAAGGGGAGAAAAAATGTCGCGAGTGGTGTTTCCCGAGCACCGCACGCGTCGAGGCGCGCAGCGTCGCAGAAATGCTCGTCGATGATCCTATGCAGCTCCTACCGCCCACGAAGCCTGAGCTTACCGATACACAGGACGACATAGAGGCTGCGGACCCAGGCGATTCGGAACCCACACAGAGTCCGGATCCCGCACAGAACACGAAATCCGCACCGAACGACGCATCAGCGCATCCCGAAACGGTAGAAACCCCCGCGAAACCTACAGCTTGAAGCGCTCCGCGACGACGGGCTTGAGGGACACGGCACGCTCACGCGCGTCGGCATCACCGCAGGCGGCCAGCCAGTTGGCGAACATGAGGTGCCCAGACTGGGTCATGACGGACTCGGGGTGGAACTGGACGCCCTCGAGGGGCAGTGAACGGTGGCGCACGCCCATGATGATGCCGGACTCGGTGCTCGCGGAGACCTCGAGCTCGTCGGGCATGGTCGCCGGGTCGATAGTCAGCGAGTGGTAGCGGGTGACGGTCAGCGGCGAGGGCACGCCCTCGAACACGCCGCGCCCGTCGTGGGTGATGACGGAGGTCTTGCCGTGCATGAGTTCGGGCGCATGCCCGACGGTCGCGCCGAAGAGCTCGCCCAGGGCCTGGTGGCCCAGGCACACGCCCAGCATCGGGATCTCGCGCTCGGCGCAGTCGGCGATGGTCTGCAGGGAGGCGCCGGCGCTCTTGGGGTCGCCGGGTCCGGGGGAGATGAGGACGCCGTCGTAACCGGCCTCGAACCACGCGGGATCCACGACATCGTTACGCACGACGTCCACGACGGCGCCCAGGTGGCGCAGGTAGCCCACGATCGTGAAGACGAACGAGTCATAGTTGTCGACGCAGAGGATTCGTGCCATCGCCGGTCCTTTCATGTACGAGGCCGTGGCCCCTTCTCCGTCATCCATCGTAGGGCGCTCCCCCAGTGGGCGCGCGGGCGCTGTCCGACAAACGAGCGGTGCGGTGCGGAAAGCGGCGGCATAGAAAGCGGTGACGCATTCACGAATGAGAGATGGGAGACCGACCCCGCGCCCGCGGGACAGCCGAGCAGAAATTCCCACATGCAAGGTTCGCGACCCCGCCCCACACACGCGGATACGGCACGAGGCCGGGGTGGCCCCGGCCTCGTCCCATCGACTATCGATCGGCTCAGGCTCAGCCGACGGAGGACTGTCCCAGTTCCAGGTATGACTGGACCCAGGGGTAGACCCAGGTGAACAGGGCGGCGACCGCCGCGCCGATGAGGGCCAGGGATTCAATGACCTTGAACCAGGTGGGGCCGGGCAGGTGGCGGAAGATCCATGCGTACATGTGGGGTC
>JAHYYD010000153.1 GCA_019425105.1 Actinomycetota bacterium | reverse complement strand
TCCACGCCGCTGATCGCGAGCATGTCGCCGCCCGTGGTGCCGATGCGCACGGCGTCCACGCCCTCGGCCTCGGCGGCCGCGAAAACGGCCTTGAGGGCCGCGGCCGCCTCGGGCACCGCGACGAAGGCGCGCGCCTGGGACTCGGACAGGAGCATCTCGTGGTCGCCGACGCAGTCGCGGCGTGCGGCCCCGGCCACGTCGAAGACGCCGCCGATGCCGAAGCGCAGCGCGGAGTCCACGAGGGACTGCACGAGGCCGCCGTTGGACAGGTCGTGCGCGGCGCGCACGAGGGGGCGTCCGTCCGGGCCGTCGGCGGCGCTCAGCGCGCGCACGACGTTACCGAGGGCGACCTCGGCCTTCAGGTCCACCTCGGGCGGCAGGCCGCCGAGGTGCGAGCGGGCGATGCGCGCCCACGCGGACCCGTCGAACTCCTCACGGGTGGTGCCCAGGAGAATGACGGCGAGGCCCTCTTCGGTGAAGCCGGAGGGGTTGGCGCGCGTGACGTCGGGGAGGATGCCGAGCATGCCGATGACGGGCGTCGGGTTGATCGACGAGTTCGGCAGGCCCTTCTCGGTGCCGGACGAGTTGTACAGCGACACGTTGCCGCCGGTCACGGGGATCTCGAGCTCGATGCAGCCGTCCGCGAGCGCGGTCATGGCGGTCACGAGCTGCCACATGGCGTCCGTGTCTTCGGGGTTGCCGAAGTTGAGGCAGTCCGTGATGGCGACGGGCTCGGCACCGACGACGGCGACGTTACGGTAGGACTCGGCGAGGGCCTGGCGGGCTCCCGCTGCCGGGTCGAGCTTGGTGTACCAGCCGTTCGCGTCGGTGGAGAGCGCAACGCCCAAGCCGCTTTCCTCGTCGATGCGGATGACACCCGCGTCGTCGGGCTGGGCGAGGGCGGTGTTGCCCTGCACGTAGCGGTCGTACTGGTCGGTGACCCACGCCTTGGAGGCCTGGTTGACGTCGGAGAGCACGGCGCGCACGTCGGCGATGAGTTCCTCGCGCGTGGCGGGGCGCGCAAGGTCCTCGGAGGTGGCGGCCTGCAGCTCGTCCTGCCACGCGGGGCGCGCGTAGGGGCGGTCGTAGACGGGGCCCTCGTGAGCGACGGTCTTCGGGTCGACGTCGACGATGCGGTGGCCGTGGTGGTCGATGGTGAGGCGGCCGTCGCCGGTCAGGTGGCCGATGACCGCTGCCTCGACGTCCCACTTGTCGATGATCTCGAAGAAGCGCTCGCGGTCCTGCGGGGTCACGATCGCCATCATGCGTTCCTGGGACTCGCTCATGAGGATCTCGCCCGCGGTGAGCGTGGGGTCGCGCAGGAGCACGTTCTCGAGGTCGACGTGCATGCCGGAGTCGCCGTTGGAGGCCAGCTCGGAGGTGGCGCACGAGATGCCCGCGGCGCCGAGGTCCTGGATGCCCTGGACGACGTCGGCCTCGAACAGGTCGAGGCAGCACTCGATGAGAACCTTCTCCATGAAGGGGTCGCCCACCTGGACGGAGGGGCGCTTGGCGGGCATGCCGTCTTCGAAGGTCTCGGAGGCGAGGATGGACGCGCCACCGATGCCGTCGCCGCCGGTGCGCGCGCCGAAGAGGACGACGAGGTTGCCTTCGCCGGTCGCGTTGGCCAGGTGGATGTCGTCGTGGCGCAGCTTGCCGATGCACAGCGCGTTGACGAGGGGGTTGCCCTGGTAGGAGGGGTCGAACTCGGTTTCGCCGCCGATGTTGGGCAGGCCCAGGCAGTTGCCGTAGCCGCCGACGCCGGAGACGACGCCGTGGACGACGCGCGCCGTGTCGGGGTGGTCGACGGCGCCGAAGCGCAGCTGGTCCATGACGGCGATCGGGCGGGCACCCATGGAGATGATGTCGCGGACGATGCCGCCCACGCCGGTGGCCGCACCCTGGTAGGGCTCGACGAAGGACGGGTGGTTGTGGGACTCCACCTTGAAGGTGACGGCCCAGCCGCCGCCGATGTCGACCACGCCGGCGTTCTGGCCCATGCCGACGAGGAGGTTCTTCCTCATGGCGTCGGTCGTGCGCGCGCCGAACTGTTCGGCGAGGTGCTTCTTGGAGGACTTGTAGGAGCAGTGCTCGGACCACATGACGGAGTACATGGCGAGCTCGGCGTTGGTGGGTCGGCGTCCGAGGATGTCGCAGATGCGCTGGTATTCGTCCTCTTTGAGGCCGAGTTCCTTCCAGGGCATGTCCTGGTCGGGGGTCGCGGCGGCGTTTTCGACGGTGTCGGGCAGCTCGCGGGTGTTTTCGGAGGTCATTCGTGTTTCCATTCGAAAGGTCTGGGACGAGGCCGGGGCTCCCTCACGGGTGAGGGCGCGGTGGCGTCGTCAGCCGACGAGGGATGCGAGGACGGAGTGGAAGATGCCCAGGCCGTCGGTGCCGCCGTGGTGGCTGGCGCCGTCGGGGCCGAGGGAGAGCGGGCCGAAGCCGGCTTCGGTCGCGTGCTCGGGGTGGGGCATGAGGCCGACGACGTTGCCCGAGGCGTTGGTGACGCCCGCGATGTCGTTGGCGCTTCCGTTGGGGTTGAAGTCAACGTAGCGGAACACGACGCGGCCTTCGCCCTCGAGTCGTTCGAGCTCGGCGGGGGAGGCCTGGAAGTTGCCTTCACCGTTCTTGAGGGGCACGGTGATGGTGTCGCCGGCGCTGTAGGCGCGCGTCCACGCGGTGTCCGCGTTTTCGATGCGCAGCACCTGGTCGCGGCACAGGAACTTCTGGTGGTCGTTGCGGATGAGCGCGCCGGGCAGCAGGTGGGACTCGCACAGGACCTGGAAGCCGTTGCAGATGCCCAGGACGGGCAGGCCTCGTCCGGCCTCGCGCACGATTTCGCTCATGACGGGGGCGGTCGCGGCGATCGCGCCGCAGCGCAGGTAGTCGCCGTAGGAGAAGCCGCCGGGGATCACGACCGCGTCCACGCCGCGCAGGTCGGCGTCCTTGTGCCACAGGGACACGGCCTGCGCGCCAGCGATTTCCACCGCGCGGGCGGCGTCGCGGTCGTCGAGGGTGCCGGGGAAGGTGACGACTCCGACGCGGGTCACTGCACGCCTCCCGCGTAACGGGCGTCGGCCTCGTCGATAGCCTCGACGCGCACGACATCCTCGATGATCGGGTTGGACAGGACCTCTTCGGCGGCCTTGCGGGCCTGCTCCAGGAGCTCGTCGGTGACGGGACCGTCCACGCTCAGGTGGAAGCACTTACCCTGGCGCACGGCCTCAAAGCTCGTGATTCCGAGCCTGGGCAGCGCCGAACCGACAGCCTTACCCTGGGGATCCAGGATTTCCGGCTTCGGCATCACTTCCACGATGATTCGCCCCACGGCGTTCCTCCTTGTGTTGTTGGTGAGGATCCCGCCGCGCATCTTGCCCGGCGGGCAAGTCTGTTTACAGGATGGGGTCCGACCCGGTGAGTCGGCGGTAGGCCTCGACGTAGCGCGCGGCGGTCGCAGCGGCCACGGATTCGGGCAGCGCGGGCGGGTTGGCGCCCGAGGCACGGTCCCAGCCGGACTCGGCAGAGACCAGCCAGTCACGCACGTACTGCTTGTCGAAGCTGGGGGTCACCTGACCCTCCACCCACTGGTCTGCGGGCCAGAAGCGCGAGGAGTCGGGCGTGAGAATCTCGTCCGCGAGCACGAGGGCACCCGTGGTCACGTCGATGCCGAACTCGAACTTGGTGTCCGCGATGATGATGCCGCGCTGCGCGGCGATGTCGCGGGCAGCCTTGTACAGCGCGATGGACAGGTCGCGGATAGCGACCGCGAGCTCCTCGCCGATGCGCTCGGCGGTCTGCTCGAAGGTGATGTTCTCGTCGTGCTCGCCCAGCTCGGCCTTCGCGGCGGGCGTGAAGATCGGCTCCTCGAGGCGCGAGGCCTCGGTCAGGCCCTCGGGCAGAGCGATGCCACACACGGATCCGGACTGGCGGTACTCGACCAGGCCGGAGCCCGTCAGGTAGCCGCGCACGACGCACTCGATGGGGATCATGTGCAGGCTGCGGCACACGACCGCGCGTCCGTCGACCTCGGCGGGAACCGTAAAGCGCGTGGGCTGCGCGCCCTCCAGGGCGCGCGAGGCCTCGGCCGGGGCCTTCGTGCCGACGGCCAGCAGGTGGTTCTCCGTGAGGGGACGCAGCTGGCCCATCCACCAGATGGCGAGCTGGTTGAGGACCGCGCCCTTGCCGGGGATCAGCGTCGGCAGCACGTAGTCGTAGGCGCTGATGCGATCCGACGTCACCATGAGCAGCGCCTCGGGGCCCGCCTTCGCGTGGCGGGGGCGTCCCGCCGGGGTGGGGGTCTGCGGCGCGGGGCCGACCACGGCCTCGTCGGGAGCGTAGATGTCGCGGACCTTGCCCGCGCTCAGCGGGGTCCAGCCGTGAAGGGTGACGGTCATAGTGCTCCTCAGTGGATTGTCAGTCAAGGGTGACGGCGAGGTCTGCGGGCCACGTCGCGATGTCGCTGCGATGGTGCTCCCCGTCGAAGTGGATGAGGTCGACGCCGCGGTAGGCGAGCGCGCGTGCCTCGTCGAGTGTGGCCGCGCGGGCGGTGACGTCGAGGACGCGGCCGCCGGAGTTCACGAGCGCGTAGGTCGGCTCGAAGCCGCAGCATCCGGCGGCGACGTCGGCCGGGTCGTCGGTGATCTCCTCGGAGGTGCCGGCGTGGATGACGTGGACGCCGTCCAGCGCCTCGGCCGCATCGATACCCGTGATCTGGTGTCCGGTATCAGTGGGACCCGGGTAGCCGCCCGAGGCCATGACTACCGTGACGGCGGCGTCCTGGCTCCACACGGGCGCGGGGACCTTCGCGAGGGTGCCGGTCGCGGCCGCGTACAGGATGGGGGCCAGCGGGGAGTCGAGACGCTCGAGGACAACCTGGGTCTCCGGGTCACCGAAACGCACGTTGAATTCGACGACGCGGATGCCCTTGGAGGTCATCGCGAGGCCGCAGTACAGGAGCCCGCGGAAGGGGGTGCCACGACGCGCCATCTCGGTGATGACGGGCTGGGCGACCTCGTCGACGATGCGCTGGGTGGCTTCCTCAGGCAACCACGGGAGCGGGCTGTAGGCGCCCATGCCGCCCGTGTTCGGGCCCTCGTTGCCATCGCCCACGCGCTTGAAGTCCTGGGCGGGCTGCAGGGGCACGACGGTCGCGCCGTCGGCGAAACAGAAGAGGGAGACCTCGGGGCCGTCGAGGTAGTCCTCGATGACGACCGCTCCCCCGTCGCGCGACAGGCAGGCGCGCGCATGGTCCGAGGCCTGGGCGCGGTCGGTGGTCACGACGACGCCCTTGCCGGCGGCGAGCGCGTCATCCTTCACGACGTAGGGAGCACCCAGTTCGTCGAACGCGGCCTCGACCTGGTCCATCGTGGTGCACGTGAAAGCGCGAGCCGTCGCCACGCCGGCGTCGGCCATGACCTGCTTCGCGAACGACTTGGAGGCCTCGAGGCGCGCGGCGTCCTTCGTGGGGCCAAAGACGGGAATCCCGTAGTCCAGGACCGCGTCCGCGACGCCCGCGACGAGCGGAGCCTCGGGGCCGACGACCACGAGGTCGACTTTCTCGGACGTGGCGCGGCGCACGACGTCCTTCGGGTCCAGCGGATCCATGGTCAGGGAGCGACCCAGCTGCTCCAGCGCGGGGTTACCCGCCTGGACGAC
>JAHYYD010000152.1:1284-5661 GCA_019425105.1 Actinomycetota bacterium | reverse complement strand
TGGCGCGCCCCACCTTCAAGCCGGGCACGCGCGACTGTGTGGTCCTGTCCGGCACGCTCGCCGAGCCCTACACGGGGGCCACGATCGAGTTCCAGAAGGGAGAGAAGACCTCGTCCCTCGTGCAGATCGACCACGTCGTCGCGCTGGCGGACGCGTGGCGTTCGGGCGCGTGGCGGTGGGACGCGCAGCGGCGTCTGGAGTTCGCTAACGATCCGCAGAACCTGCTCGCGGTGGACGGGGCGGCCAACGAGGACAAGTCTGCGTCCTCCGCGGACCAGTGGCTGCCACCGAATAGGGCCTTCCGATGCGACTACGTGAAGCGGCAGATCGCCGTCAAGAGCGCATACGGGCTGAGCGTGACCCGCGATGAGCAGGATGCGATGGCTGAGCAGCTGTCAATCTGTTCAGAGTAAGGAGAGGAGAGGGGCCCTGCGTGCTTCACAAGTGCAGCGCGCAATTCTGACCAACACATTCCAGATGATTCCCAGCCGTTTTCTCACAATGTGTCCATCTCGTGTGGAACTGGGCGCACGTGCGGAACATTGCCCGATAACGCCGGTAATCTTCCCTTCAAGGGGAGGGGTGACATGTACACGGCAATCAACTGGGCGCTTGACCTGGGACTTTACGCTGCGATCTGCGCGATCACGTGTGCGCTGTGGTGGCTGCTCGGCAGGCGCAGGGATTCCGCTCGTCCCTCCTCAGCCGGTGACGCTTCCTTGGAGGAAACTCGGGCCTCCGGGCGGGGCGGTCGCGCACATCTGACCGTCGTGCGGGCGCTCCCGCTCATCTACCGGCGCTCGAAGCACACGGGTGCCCTCCTGCCGCGCGAGGAGAACCCCGACACCCCGATGACGGCGGAGATTCCCGTGATCGCGGCCCCTGCCTCGTCGATGTGGAGGCTCCCGCGCGCCCTTCCGCTCGCCTGGTTCCTGTACGTCGCCGGCCTGCTGATTTTCACGCTGCTGCCGCTGCCCTCCGACCCGGTGGCCGCATGCGCGGCGATCATCCACTGGGACAACTACGTGCCCTTCGGTTCCTTCGCAGCGGTCGCCGAGCAGTTCCGTGACGGCGAGAACCTGCGCGGGGCCCTGTATGGCCTGTCGATCCTGCTGAATATCGCTCTGTTCGTGCCCTTTGGCGCGCTGGCGGAGACCACGTGGCGTATTCGGCGTATGCGCCGCACGCCGGATGGTGTGCCCGCCGACGGGTCCCGCTTGGCGCGCTCGATCCCGCACCGCCGCGTGATTGCGTGGGTGGCGATCGGCTGCGCACTCTCCTGCCTCATCGAGCTGACCCAGTACACGGGCCTGTTCGGCGTCGTGCCCTGCACCTACCGGGTCGTCGACATCGACGACGTCATCATGAACACGCTGGGCGCCTACGCGGGCGTGCGCCTGCTGCCCTTCATGGCGCGCAACTCGCGCTTCATGGGCGCGTAGCTGTCCATTCCGACAACGTGGCGCAGACGTGCTCCATCGTTATCTGAGAGGAAGCGACGGCGATAACCAGCTCGTATACGTCGTCGTTGGAAACTGTGTCCCGGATCGGCAGTGCATTGAGAGACAGGAAAACAGAACAAGCGGCCCACCCAAGGCGCTTGTTCCCGTCAATGAGCGCGTGGTTTTTCGTGAGCGATTCGAGCAGGGCTGCGGCCTTGGCGGTGGTGGACGGGTAGGCGTCCTGGCCCATCAGCGTTGTTTGGGGGCGTAGCGCTGCCGCATTGAGGAGGCCGAGATCCCGGACAGGACCGATTTTTAGCGCGGATACGATGTCCAGGAGGTCCTCAAGCGAGAGAAACTCGCACGGCATGGCGTTACTGCCCGAGTCGCTCAAGCGCGTCCCCCCAGCGCTCAACGGTGTGGTTGAGTGCGTCGGTGACGCGCTGACGGTGGGTCATGCGGTTGAATTCCTCATCGATGGCGCGCAGCACTGCGTCGTGTTTTGACGTGCCGGAACGCTGGGCGAGCTCGTCGAGCTTGCGTGCGTGTTCCTCGTCGAGTCGGAGTGTCATAGCCATATCGACATGGTATCACTCTGATACCACTTGCGTGGCCCGTCTACAGCCAGCCGGCTGCGCGGGCCAGGGATGCGGCCTCGGCGCGCGTGCGCGCGTCCATCTTCAGCATCGCCGAGGACACGTGGTTGCGCACCGTCCCCTGGCTGAGCCCCAGCGAGTGGGCAATGTCTGCGATGGTGCCGCCGCCCTCGACCTCGCGCAACACGTCAGCCTCACGGTCCGTCAGGGGCGAAGATCCAGTCGACAGGGCCTCTAAGGCCAGGGATTGGTCAATGGCGCGGCCTCCCGCGGCCACCGTGCGCACACCGTCAGCCAAGGCCTCGACCGGCGCATCCTTGACCATGAAGCCCGTAGCGCCCGCGTCGAGGGCGCGCTGCAGGTATCCCGGGCGTCCGAACGTCGTCACGATGAGCACGCGCACGCCCGGGAAACGGGAACGAATCGCCAGGGTGGCCGTGATGCCATCCATGCGGGGCATCTCAATGTCGATAATCGCAACGTCGACGGGGGCGCTTGCGCGGGCCGGGTCGTCCGCTGATGCCAGGCGCGCCAGTTCCTCGAGGGCCTGGGCCCCGTCGGAAGCCTGCGCGACGACCTCAATGTCGCTCTCCAGGTCCAGCAGCCCCGCCAGGGCACCACGAATCATCGCCTGGTCGTCGGCCACGAGTACCCGTATCGCCACGTCACCCTCCTGTCTGCCTGTGCTTGGGGTACCAGGCTAGCGCAGGTGAGGGGATCGTTCTTTGTGGTCGCCACCCCTCAGGACGAGTGGGCGGCGGGTGCGGCGTCGAAAGACAGTGCGAGTGTCCACGTGGAACCCGACGCGCCCCAGGTGAGCGTGCCCTCGTCGCCGACCAGCTCGGACAGGCCAGCGAGCCCCGACCCGGATCCCGCGCTCGACGCGGCGTAGGAGGCCGTATAGCCGTCGTTCGTGACCGTCACGCCATCGGGGGACAGGCGGACCCGCACCCACGATGGGCGCGCGTGCAGGATCGCGTTCGTGACGCCCTCGCGGATCACGTGGGCGGCGGCTGCTGAACGAGGCCCCGACGGCGGCTCTCCCTCATTCGTGATCTCGGCGTCGATGCGCGCGACCTCCAGAAGCGACCGCGCCTCCTCGAGCTCCTCTCCCGGGGACAAGGCCCGCGTGGCCGCGACGATGCGGCGAACGTCAGCCAAGGCCTCGTTCGACTGGGCGGTGACCGCGCGCAGCTGCTCGCGCGCCTCCTCCACGCGACCCGCATCCAGGAGGCGACCCGCCAGCTCGGATATCATCGTGATCCCCGTCAGCGAGTGCCCCAGGATGTCGTGCAGGTCCGTGCTCAGGCGCGCACGCTCGGCGGCCTTCGCGCGCTGGATCGCGTCCTGGCGGCGCAGGTGCTCGCGGGCCGAACGCTCCATGCGCCAGCGCGCCACCCCCACGAAGACACACAGCAACACCAGGTACCAGCCCATCCACAGGGGCTCACCCTGCGCGTAGGCCGCCACCCCCGCGATAGCGGTCACCGGCACGAGGCCCGCGGCAATGAACCTGCCCGGCGCCTGAAACACCCACGCGACCAGCAGATACGACGTCAGCATGAACGCGTGAGGGGTGTCGACGGACACCGCGTACACGAGGTAGGCGACCGTCGCCGCCGCCAACGTCGCGTGGGAGAGGATGAACGGCCTCGTGAAGGAGTTGCGCGCGGGTAGGGGATTGGCCAGCCACGTCGCCGAATTCACGACCGCGACGAGGGCGCACAACCCGATGAGACCCGCGCGCTGGGCAGGATCCGGCAGCCGCAAGGCGTAGGCGAGGGGGAACCCCATGAACAGCATCCACGGGGCCGCCCACGCCAGGGAGATCAAGCGCTCCTTCATGGCAACAGCCTATCGACCCGTGTCGTGGGACGCGCCCCACCAGGCGATGCCGGCCGTGATGACCGCCCACCCGGCGATGTTGAGCCACGCGGCGACCGGCATCGTCACGGTTCCGGCGACCGCGTAGATCGCCTGGACGGCGCCGTACAGGGGCGTGAAGGGCGCGACGTGGGAGACGAAGGGCGGCATCTGCTCCAGCGGGATGAACATGCCGGACACGAACGCGCCGAACACCATGACGAACGCCGAGGCGCTGTAGGCGTTCTCGCCCTTAATCGTGTAGCCGCAGGCCAGGCCGATGAGCGCGCCCAGGGCCGACAGCGCGATGACCACCGCGGCGCTGGCCGCCCACGCGCCCGCCGTCATCTGCGAGCCGGTGGCCAGACCAACGCTGAAGCAGATGAGCGCGATGAACGCGCTCAGCGCCACGAGGGCCGTCAGGCGCACGAGGAGGATCACCCACGGCTGGATGGGGGTCAGCGCGTACATGCGCG
>JAHYYD010000152.1:0-1184 GCA_019425105.1 Actinomycetota bacterium | reverse complement strand
AGGCGCACGAGGAGGATCACCCACGGCTGGATGGGGGTCAGCGCGTACATGCGCGAGATGCCGGTCGTGCGCTCGACGGACAGCGTCGCGCCGAGGGAGCCGCCCACCAGGATGACGCCGTAGGTGGTCATCATGACGACCATCGCGGCGGCCACGTTGCCGCGCCCAGTCTGCGTGGTGCGCGCGGCCTCGGTCATCCCGAACATCGCGTACATAAACAGGGGCAGGAGCAGGGCAAACGCCATGTTCCACGGGTTAAGGATGTGCGACAGGAACGTCGCGCGCCACAGCTTCCCGGCCCCTGTGAAGGGGGAGGGGATCGGTCGGTCGGTGGTACGCGCGGGTGCGTGGGTGGTCATGATTCCTTCTTCGTGTGTCGTGTCTGGGTTCGTGGGGCGAGGCTTCGGCGTCGGCCTCGGTATCGGCCTTGGGACGAGGCTGGGGCCGGCTCATCGGGGTGGGCGTTCGTCGCCCTCACTCGGCGTCTGCGTGGGAGGTGATGCGCTCGAAGACGTCTTCGAGGTCCTCGTTGTCGGCGACGACCTGCTCGGTCGGCGCGTCCAGGAGGACCTTCCCGGCGTCGATGATGACGATGCGATCGGCCTCCTTGCGGGCCTCGGTCAAGTAGTGCGTGGCGAAGAGGAGCGTGCGGCCCTCCGCGGCCTCGGCGTGCATCGTGTCCCAGAATGCGCGCCGCGCCAGGGCGTCCATGCCGGCCGTGGCCTCGTCGAGGATCAGGAAGTCCGGGTTGCCGGACAGGGCGAGGGCGAGGCGCACGCGCTGCACCTCGCCGCCGGAGAGCTTGTTGAGCGGGCGCTTGGCGAGCTTCGTCAGGTTCGTGCGCTCGAGGAGCTCGTCGGTGGGGATCGGGTTGGCGTGCATGGCGGCGACCAGGTCGATCGTGTTGCGGACCTTCCCGTCGCGCGGAAGGGCCCCGGACTGGAGCATGGCACCCACGAGCGAGCGGCGCACGGCCTCGCGCGGGTTCATGCCGTAGACGCTGATGTCGCCCTGCGTGGGGGTGGCCAGGCCGAGGACGATGTCCAGGAAGGTGCTCTTGCCGGCGCCGTTGACGCCGAGGAGCGCCACGATCTCGCCGGGCATGAGGGTCAGGCTGACGCCGCGCAGTGCGTCGACGTGGCCGAAAGACTGGTGGATGTTCGTCGCCTGGAGGGCGGGCGTTG
>JAHYYD010000151.1:1329-5666 GCA_019425105.1 Actinomycetota bacterium | reverse complement strand
GACGCCGTCCTCTACGTCGCCTACCTGTCGTTCCTCGGCCTGGGCGCGCAGCCTCCCGCCACTGACTGGGGAGCCATGCTCTCCAACAGCCAGTCGCACGTCTACTCGGGCAATTGGTGGCTGCTCTACCCGCCGGGCGTCCTCATCATCCTCCTGGTCCTGTCGTTCAACTTCATCGGCGACGGCCTGCGTGACGCCTTCGAAGTTCGACTGCGCAAGAGGTGAGCACTGAACTATGAATACTCCACTCCTCCAGATCAAAGATCTGCACACCGACATTGAGATCCGTTCCGGCGTGGTCCGTGCCCTCTCGGGCGTCGACCTGCACGTGAACCCCGGCGAAACCCTCGGCATCGTGGGCGAGTCCGGCTCTGGCAAGACCATGACCGCCCTGTCTCTCATGGGGCTTCTCCCCCAGGGCGGCAAGGTCTCCTCCGGGTCGATCATCCTCGACGGACAGGACCTCACCCAGCTGCCGCTCAAGGAGAAGCGCAAGCTGCGCGGCACCAAGGTCGGCATGATCTTCCAGGATCCGCTCACCTCCCTGAACCCGACCATGAAAATCGGCCTTCAAGTGTGCGAGCCGCTGCGCGTGCACGAGGGCCTGTCGAAGAGGGAAGCCCTCGAACGCGCCGTCGAGATCCTCAAGCGCGTCGGTATGCCTCGTCCCGAGGTGGTCATCAACAACTACCCGCACCAGCTCTCGGGCGGTATGCGTCAGCGCGTCATGATCGCCATGGCCCTCGTGTGCAAGCCGCGCATCCTCATCGCGGACGAACCCACGACGGCCCTGGACGTGACGACGCAGATGCAGATCCTCGACCTCATCGACGAGCTGCGCGACGAATACAAGATGGGCGTCATCCTCATCACCCACGACCTGGGTGTTGTGGCCGGTCACACCGACCGCGTTGCCGTCATGTACGCCGGACGCATCGTTGAGACCGCCCCGACGAAGACGCTGTTCACCGAGCCGAAGCACCGCTACACGAGCTCGCTCATGGCGGCCCTGCCTGAGCGCGCCCTCGCGGCCGGCACCAAGCTCTTCTCCATCCCCGGTGCTCCCCCGTCGCTGACCAACCTGCCGGTGGGCTGCCGCTTCGCGGCCCGCTGCCTGTGGGCCACTGACGAGTGCCGCGCGGGCTACCCGGACCTGAGCGGCGACGAGACCCACACCTTCTCCTGCTTCCACCCGGTTCAGGAAGGCGACGAGTCTCCCGCGGTCCTCCAGGGCAAGCTGGATTCCAACAAGACCGACGGTGCGGCCGCGGACGTCCCGCAGATCTCCCACGAAACGCTGCTCGACGTCAAGGAGGCTTCGCGCGAGTACGAGTCGGCCGGATCGGGCTTCTTCAAGCGCGAAAAGGGCGTCGTCTCCGCCGTCGACCGCGTCTCGATCACGGTCAAGAAGGGCGAGACCTACGGCCTTGTCGGCGAATCTGGCTGTGGTAAGTCCACGGTGGGCCGTCTCATCGCAGGCCTTGAGCCGCCCTCGGGTGGTGCCATCGAGCTCGATGGACGCGACCTGGCCACGCTCAAGGGACGCGACGCGGTGCGCATCCACCGCGACGTGCAGATGATGTTCCAGGACTCCTACGCGGCGATGGACCCGCGCATGCGCATCGACCAGATCCTGGCCGAGCCCATGAGCATCCAGAAGACCGGCAACGCTCGCCAGATCGCCGAGCGCATCATGGAGATCCTCGAACAGGTCGGCCTGACCGAAGAGATCCTGGACCGCTACCCGCACGAATTCTCGGGCGGACAGCTCCAGCGCATCGGCTTCGCCCGTTCGCTGACCCTGGCACCCGACCTCATCGTGGCGGACGAGCCCGTTTCCGCGCTTGACGTCTCTGTCCAGGCACAGGTCCTCAACCTCATGAAGGACCTGCAGGCCGAACTGGGCCTGTCCTACCTGTTCATCAGCCACGACCTGGCCGTCGTCCAGTACATGGCGGACCGCATCGGCGTCATGTACCTGGGCCGCATCGTCGAGGAGGGCCCGGCTTCCGATGTCGTCAAGAACCCGAAGCACCCCTACACGAAGGCGCTCATCGACTCGATTCCCGTGCCCGACCCGGAGTTCAAGCACGACGAGAATGCCATCAAGCTCACCGGCGAGCCGCCGAGCGCCGTCAACCCGCCCGAGGGTTGCCGCTTCCGCCCGCGTTGCCCGTTTGCGGGCGAGGAGTGCAAGATGCAGCCCAAGCTCACGGATGAGACGCACCGCGTGGCCTGCCACCACCCGCTCCTGCAGCTGAGCATGAAGGAAAAGGTGGACGCCTGACACATACGTTCATGCGAACTCCAAAGCGGTGCCCCCGGCCTGAGTCATCAGGCCGGGGGCACCGTCATGCGCGGCAGAACACTATGCGGTTCCAACGGCCACGAGCATGCCGGGGTGCCACTGCCCATCGCGGCGGCATCATGGCCACAAAGACGCGTGTGGGGCACGACCACGCGGCCGCGCCCCACACGCTTCGCTGTCGTCAGCGCGTCACTTGGAGACGGCCTTCTTCAGGGTGGAGCCAGCGGAGAGCTTGACGCCGTAGCCAGCGGGGATCTTGATCTCTTCGCCGGTGCGGGGGTTGCGGCCGGTGCGGGCGGCGCGCTCAACACGCTCGACCGAGAGCAGGCCGGTGACCTTGACGGCCTCGCCCTTAGCCAGGGACTCAACGAGGACGGCCTGGAAGGCAGCCAGGGCCTCGTCGGCCTTCGCCTTGGTCAGGTCGGCACGTTCGGCAATCTGAGCGACAAGCTCGGTACGGTTCACGGACATTGAGAAACCTCATTCCTGTTCGTTCTTGGTTACCACTTTCGTGGCCACGAATGACACACTACGAAATCTTCGACGATTTCGCCGACTTTAGGGCAGGATTTCGCGGATTTCACGAAAAATACTCGTTTTTTTGCCCAAAAACCGTCAATTCTGTGTCTCAGGTCACTCAAACTTGCCGAGTGGTTGTTATTTCACCACCTTCAAATGCGGTATCACCGGCACGTTTCCCAGTAACAGGAATGCCTCCCACAACCGAGGGCAGACCCCTCTCATAACACCTGACAAACATCGATGGCCAATCGCTCCCCGAGGACGCCCGCACGTCCCCCGCTTCACACCCCATCGTTCACGAAGCGAGACGGAAACCAACGACAGGCGACGACCAAGTCCACCACCTCACAACCATCAACGGGGGGACAAAACGCGACATTTCAACCCCGACCTCCAACAACTCGCCCACGTCACACCTCCGACGACAAGGAGAAACAAGATATAACTCGCCACACTTTTTAAATAACTCGTAAAATCTGCCCCCTGATCACAGACAATGGATGAGTCCCTTCAACACTTGGATAAATGTCCAGGAGACACAGATGGCATCAAGCCCCTCGTCCGCTCCCCATCCCGTCGATCAAGTTCCCCCCTTTGGGAAACTCACCATTCTGGGTATTCAGCACGTCCTCGCGTTTTACGCAGGTGCCGTGGTCGTCCCCCTCGTTATCGCTTCCGGCCTCGGGCTCGACAATCACACGCTGGTCCACCTCATTAACGCAGACCTGCTCACCTGCGGCATCGCCACCATCATCCAGTCGGCCGGCATCGGCCGCTTCATCGGCGTGAAGCTCCCCCTCATCCAGGGCGTCACCTTCACCGCCGTCTCCCCCCTCATCGCGATCGGCGCGGCGGCCACACCCCCCGGCGCCGATCCGACGACCGGCCTGGCCACCATGTACGGCTCCATCATCGCCGTCGGCCTCATCGTCTTCCTGGTCGCCCCCTTCTTCGCAAAGCTCCTGCGCTTCTTCCCGCCGATCGTCACGGGCACCCTGCTGACGGTCATGGGCACGACACTCCTGTCCGTCTCCGCCGGAGACATCGTCGCCTGGGCCGATAAGGCGGCTGATGATGCAGCGAAGACGGCCTCGACGTACGAGGCTCTCGGCCTCGCATTTGGCACCATCGCGATCATCATCATCATTCAGCGCCTCTTCAAGGGCTTCATGGGAACGCTCTCCGTTCTCCTCGCGCTGCTGATCATGACGGCCGTTGCCTTCGCAATGGGCAAGACCGACTTCTCCGGCGTCGGCGAGGCCAGCTGGGTTGCCATGACAACCCCCTTCTACTTCGGCATCCCGAAATTCTCGCTGACGGCCATCATCGCGATGATCATCGTCATGGCGGTCACCGCCGTGGAGACCACCGGCGACGTCTTCGCCACCGGCGAGGTCGTGGGCAAGCGCATTGCCCCGCGCGACATCGCAAACGCCCTGCGCGCCGACGGCCTGTCCACCCTGCTGGGCGGCGTCCTCAACTCCTTCCCCTACACCTGCTTCGCGCA
>JAHYYD010000151.1:0-1229 GCA_019425105.1 Actinomycetota bacterium | reverse complement strand
TCGATGTTCTCCTCGCACACGTGGCCGGTCGAGCGCGCCTGGGAGTCCCGTCCCTTCGCTTCCGTGTCCGAGCTGCGTTCCTCCTTCGAGGACGCGGTCCTGTCGGCTTCCCCCGAAGAGGCCGAGGAGCTCATCGCCTCCTACACGGACGTCGTTTCCCTGGTCCTCGACGGCGCGGGCGACGAGCAGGCCAGCTCGGATACCTCGTCACTGTCCGTGGGTGAGGTGTCCTCCGAAGAGGCCGAGGAGATGCGCGCCCTGGCCGCCGCGTACCGAGAGAAGTTTGGCCGCCCGCTGGTCATCTGCGTGGACAACGTGGTGGACCGCAAGCACCTGCTGTCCTCGGGCTGGCGCCGCGTCGAGCACTCCCCCGCCCGCGAGGCTCGCTTCGCGCTCGGCGAGGTCATCGACATCGCCGACCTGCGCTTCGATCAGCTGGTCGCCGACGCGAACCCCATGCGCGCCGCGTGGGACGCTGGTTTTGAGCGCCTCTGAATAAACCTCAGCGTCATTCAGTGACGAGGCCGGGGCGCGTCGGGCGATATGCCTGGCGCGCCCCGGTTTTTCATGCCCAGCGCAGCCCGCTGCATTGGCCTGCAGCACAGCCCGCAGCACATGCGAGCCTCACTACCCAAAGTCGCATGCAATTCCAAAACACAAGTGACACACGAATGCGAACTGAAACAGACTAATATGATTTTTGGAGGGAATTGCATGCGAAATTGCTGGAGGAGACCAAGACAGGGGAATTGCACGACATGAGGGCCCGACACGCCGACGACACGCCGCCAGCAGGCTTCGCATGGCGCAAAACCCCCAACGGCGACCAGCGCGGAGGCCACCGATAGGCCTACAACACCCCCGCCATAACCACAACCAGACAAAACTCGCACGTAATTCGACTGCATGAACATTCAACAACATCCAGAAACGTTGCAATTCCAACGACTACAATTCAATGTTTGAAGCAGTCGCGAGGGAATTACGTGCGAAATTGGTGGGCGCTGAGAAGCACATCCGAAACAGCGGGCCTGTCAGCAGAGCAGACTCCTCACCACACTCGGTACCACAGGCCCCACCACACGCACTCAGCTGCACAGACGACGAAGCTACCGCCAACACGTCACGCTCTTCACCCACAGTTCCCACGAGTCGCTCCAGATGCAGATACGCCGAGGGGCCGACCTGGCGGTCGGCCCCTCGGCGTATCCCATCAACACAGTGCAAGT
>JAHYYD010000150.1:2788-5705 GCA_019425105.1 Actinomycetota bacterium | reverse complement strand
GCGGCCTGGACAACAGCCGCATAAACAAACCGTCAACAACTTGCGCACAGGCCCATGCAGCACCCGCGGGCGGCGGCAGGGCCAGCATGGGTTGGCAGGGCCAGCATGGGTTGGCAGGGCCAGCATGGGTTGGCAGGGCCACCTCCAGCCAAATTTCGCATGCAATTCCCCCCGGCACGATCCAACGCAAGCTCAAAAACCGCAGAATATCAACGATTAGATTTCAATACTCGAAATACTCTCAGGGGAATTGCATGCGAAATTACTGATTGACAGCCAGGACTAGGCCACATACAGCAACCCAACGCATGGCCGGACAACGAGCCGACGCACCGTGCCACACATCAGCAACCTGGCGCCACTGGTGTGGAGGGCGCCGGAGGGTCCGGAGGGCCAGGGCGGGCTTCGAGGCGCGGCGCCGAACGCAGTGAGGCCCTAGCCTCGCGGGCGGCCGGACCCGACGGCGCCCGCAACACCAGCGGTGCCACAAGCAATGCTCGAACCCCTGCACGGTATAGCAAAAACGGCATAGCAAAAGGGGCCGGCGCGAGCCGACCCCTTGCGCGAGTGCCCTCACTCGTCCATGAGGGACACCTTAACGCCGCCCACCAGCGAGGCGACGACGTTGTAGAGCATGGCTCCCAGCGTCGACAGGGCGGTGAGCAGGATGACGTTGATGACGGCGACGATGGTCGCGTAGGAGATGACGCGCGGCAGTCGGGCGTAGTCGAGCAGGTCCGCGAAGCGGCCGGCGCCGACGGTCTGCAGGAATTCTTCGATTTGGCTGAAGACGTGCATGGCGTCGACCATGAGCCACAGGACGATCGTGGCGACGACCATCGCGATGCCCAGGGCAACCGACAGGAGGAAGGATACCTTCATGACGGTCCACGCGTCGATGCGCGCGATCGCCAGGTCAACTCGGCGGGGAGCGTCGCTGCGGGCGCTCGAAACGTGGTCGCTCATGGGTTTCCTTCCAGGTCGCACTTCCTACTTGCCAGGCTACCGCATCGCCCGGCTCTGGCGCTGGTTCCGCGCCGCTTTGGAAGCTTGATCACGGGACGAGGCCCCCGCCTCGTCCCGTGATCGCGCGTCAGTTCTCGTCGGCTGCGGTCTCGTCGCCCTCAGAGGCCGTGGCCTCGTCTGCGGGGGCGTCGGTCCCCTCAGTGGAATCCGGGGCCTGGGTGGCCTCGGTGTTCTCGGACTCGTCGGTCTCATCGGTTTCTTCGTCGCCCGAGTCGGAGTTGCGGGTGATCGCGATGATGCGGTCGCCGTCGTCGGGGCGGGCGAAGATGACGCCCATGGTGTTGCGGGCGGTGGGTCGCACGTCGGAGGCGTTGACCTGAACGAGCTTGCCGGATTCGGTGATGACCATGACGTCCTCGTCGGGGCGCACGACGAGTGCGCCGACGAGGCCGCCGCGTTCGTCGACGAGCTTGCCGACGCGCACGCCGAGGGTGCCGCGCGACTTGGTCGGGTATTCATCGACGGGGGTGCGCTTGGCGTAGCCGGATTCGGTGACGATCAGCAGGTCGGTGTTTTCGCGCGGGACTTCCATGCTGAGGAGTTCGTCGTCGCCGCGGAACTTCATGCCGCGCACGCCGGACGTGGAGCGGCCCATGGAGCGCAGCTGGTCGTCGGTGGCGGTGAAGCGCACGGCCTGGCCGTCGCGGGAGACGAGGATGAGGTCCTCGTCGGCCATGATGGTCTGTGCTGAGACGAGCTCGTCGGGCTTGCCGTCCTCGTCTTCGCGCAGGTTGATGGCGATGATGCCGCCGGAGCGGGGCGAGTTGTACAGGCTCAGCGGGGTCTTCTTGACCAGGCCGCGCTTGGTGGCCAGGACCAGGTAGTCGGCGTCTTCGTAGGTGCGGATCGCGAGGACCTGTGCGATGTGCTCGTCGGGCTGGAAGGCCAGCAGGTTGGCGACGTGCTGGCCCTTGGCGTCGCGACCGCCCTCGGGGATCTCGTAGGCCTTGGCGCGGTAGACGCGGCCGAGGTTGGTGAAGAAGAGCAGCCAGTTGTGCGTGGTTGTGACGAAGAAGTGTTCGACCACGTCGTCGCCGCGCAGCTGGGTGCCGCGCACGCCCTTGCCGCCGCGCTTCTGCGAGCGGTAGTTGTCCGTGCGGGTGCGCTTGGCGAAGCCGTCCCGGGTGATGGTGACGACGACGTCCTCTTCGGGGATGAGGTCTTCCATCGACATTTCCCCATCGAAGGGGAGGATGCGGGTGCGGCGCTCGTCGCCGAACTTGTCGACGATTTCGCCGAGTTCGGTGGAGATGATGGCGCGCTGGCGCTCGGGCTTGGCGAGGATGTCGTTGAGGTCGTCGACGCGGGCCTTGAGTTCGGCGTGCTCGTCCATGATCTTCTGACGCTCGAGGGCGGCGAGGCGACGCAGCTGGAGGGCCAGGATTGCGTCGGCCTGGATGGCGTCCACGTCGAGCAGTTCGATCAGGCCAGCGCGGGCCTCGTCGACGGTGGGGGAGCGGCGGATGAGGGCGATGACCTCGTCGAGGGCGTCGAGGGCCTTCAGGTAGCCTTCGAGGATGTGCAGGCGTTCGAGGGCCTTGCGCAGGCGGAACTGCGTGCGGCGCACGATGACGTCCATCTGGTGGGTGATCCAGTGACGGATGAAGCCGTCGATGGACAGGGTGCGGGGTACGCCGTCGACGAGCGCGAGCATGTTGGCGGAGAAGTTCTCCTGCAGGCTGGTGCGCTTGTAGAGGTTGTTGAGGACGACCTTGGCGACGGCGTCGCGCTTGAGGACGATGACGAGGCGCTGGCCGGTACGGCCGGAGGTTTCGTCGCGGATGTCGGCGATGCCGCCGATTTGTCCGTCGCGCACGAGCTGGGCGATCTTGTCGGCCAGGTTGTCGGGGTTGACCTGGTAGGGCAGTTCGGTGACGACGAGGCACTGGCG
>JAHYYD010000150.1:0-2688 GCA_019425105.1 Actinomycetota bacterium | reverse complement strand
GGGAAGCGCGCGGGCAGGATGGTGGGTTCCTGGTTGCGGCCGTCGTAGTTGTCCTGGAAATCGACGCATTCTTCGTCGATGTCGCGGACCATTTCCATGGCCAGGGGCGCCATCTTGCACTCGGTGTAACGGGGTGCGGCGGGGCCCAGGTTGCCGGGTGTACCGAAGTTACCCTGGCCGGCGACGAGGGGGTAGCGCAGCGACCAGGGCTGCACGAGGCGCGCGAGGGCGTCGTAGATCGCGGCGTCGCCGTGGGGGTGGTAGTTACCCATGACCTCGCCGACGACGCGGGAGGACTTGGAGAACGAGGAGGTGGGGCGGTATCCGCCGTCGTACATGGCGTACAGGACGCGGCGGTGGACGGGCTTGAGGCCGTCGCGCACGTCGGGCAGGGCGCGTCCGACGATGACGCTCATCGCGTAGTCGAGGTAGGAGCGCTGCATCTCTTTTTGCAGGTCGACCTGGCGGATGCGCTCGGTGTCCGAGATGTGCCGCGCGTCAGTAGTCTGCTCGTCGCTCACGTTTTTCCTTACGTTGTTTCTGCTCGATCAGGCCCGTTCGGTACGAGGCCGGGGCTGGGCTGGTCGCGGTGTTGTCAGATGTCGAGGAAGCGCACGTCGGTGGCGTTGCGCTGGATGAAGGTGCGGCGTCGGTCGACGTCGTCACCCATGAGGATCGTGAAGGTTTCGTCGGCGTCTGCGGCCTCGTCGAGGGTGACCTGCTTGAGGATTCGGTGTTCCGGATCCATGGTGGTCTCCCACAGTTCGTGGTCGTTCATTTCACCGAGGCCCTTGTAGCGCTGGATGCCGCCTTCCTTGGGCAGGCGGCGGTTTGCGGCGGCGCCGGCGGCGAGCAGTTCGTCGCGTTCCTTGTCGGAGTATGCGAATTCGTGCTCGGCGTTGGTCCACTTGATGCGGTACAGCGGGGGCATCGCGATGAAGGTGTGGCCGCCTTCGATGAGGGGGCGCATGTAGCGGAAGAGGAGGGTCAGCAGCAGCGTGGCGATGTGCTGGCCGTCGACGTCGGCGTCCGCCATGATGACGATCTTGCCGTAGCGCAGCTTCGAGATGTCGAAGTCTTCGCCGATGCCGGTGCCGAAGGCGGTGATGAGGGAGCGGATCGTGTCCGAGGACAGGGCTCGGTCCAGGCGCGCCTTTTCGACGTTGAGGATCTTGCCGCGGATCGGCAGGATGGCCTGACGCTCGGGGTCGCGGCCGCCGACGGCGGAGCCGCCTGCGGAGTCACCCTCGACGATGAAGATTTCGCATTCGGAGGGCGTGCGCGAGGAGCAGTCGCGCAGCTTGCCAGGCATCGAAGCCGACTCGAGGACACCCTTGCGGCGCGTGGCCTCGCGGGCCTTGCGGGCGGCGACGCGGGCGGCCTGGGCGGCCTGGCCCTTGGCGATGATGGCCTTGGCGTCGGCGGGGTGGGCGTCGAACCAGTCGGTGAGCTTGGAGTAGACCTGCTGCTGAACAAAGGTGCGGGCCTCGGTGTTGCCGAGCTTGGTCTTCGTCTGGCCCTCGAACTGGGGCTCGGTGAGCTTGATCGAGATGACGGCGGTCAGGCCTTCGCGGACATCGTCACCGGTGAGGTTGTCGTCCTTGTCGCGGATGATGCCCTTTTCGCGGCCGTAGCGGTTGACGAGGGAGGTCAGCGCGGTGCGGAAGCCCTCCTCGTGCATGCCGCCTTCGGTGGTGTTGATGGTGTTGGCGAAGGTGTGGACGGAGGATGAGTAGGCGGTGGTCCACTGCATGGCGATTTCCACGCTCATGGTGCCTTCGTCGTTTTCGGCTTCGAAGTCGATGATCTCGTTGTTGATCGTGTCGGACTTCTTGGCGGAGTCGAGGTATTCGACGTAGTCGCGCAGGCCGTGCTCGTAGCAGTAGGTGACGGTGCGGTGGCCCTTGGTCTTCTTCTCCGAGGCCTCCTCGCCGCCGGCGATCTCGTCGCCTTCGTCGGTGGCGGACTCGCGCTCGTCGGTCAGGGTGATGCGCAGGCCCTTGTTGAGGAAGGCCATCTGCTGGAAGCGCTGGCGCAGGGTTTCGAAGTCGAATTCGACGGTTTCGAAGATTTCGGGGTCCGGGTAGAAGACCTGCGTGGTGCCGGTTTCATCGGTTGCTTCGCCGCGTTCGAGGGGGGTGATGGGGGTACCGCCGTTTGCGAACGACATGCGCCACACGTAGCCCTGGCGGCGGATTTCGGTGTTCACGCGGGTGGAGAGGGCGTTGACGACGGAGATGCCGACGCCGTGCAGGCCGCCGGAGACGGCGTATCCGCCGCCGCCGAACTTGCCGCCGGCGTGGAGGATCGTCATGACGACCTCGACGGTGGGCTTGTGCTCGGTGGGGTGCTCGTCGACGGGGATGCCACGGCCGTTGTCGACGACTTTGATGCCGCCGTCTGCCTGGATCGTGACCTCGATGTGGTCGGCGTAGCCGGCCAGGGCCTCGTCGACGGAGTTGTCGACGACCTCGTACACCAGGTGGTGCAGGCCGCGTTCGCCGGTGGATCCGATGTACATGCCCGGGCGCTTGCGGACGGCTTCCAGGCCCTCGAGGACGGTGATGTCCGATGCGCCGTAGGACTGCTCGCCTTCGGCGGTCTTCTCGTTGTCAGCCACGTGGCTCCCCTCGCATTGCGCGAAAATAGATGTTTAACCTTGTAGATTCTACCAAAAGTGGCGCTTGT
>JAHYYD010000015.1 GCA_019425105.1 Actinomycetota bacterium | reverse complement strand
GGAGGTTCGGATGATACCGTCACGCGGAGGACCGGCCCCCAGCATACACGTTTTCACCCGGCGCGCGCAGCTGCGGCGACCATGCCGCGGAACACCGCGGGCACGAAACACTACGGGCACGAAACACCGCAGACCCCGAACACCGCGGGCACGGACGCACACCCGGCCGTCACGCAGGCTTACCCATCGGCCACACCAGACACTCCGATGCCGACAGGCCTACCCTGACACCATGAGCGACATCATCATTCCCGGCGTCGGCTCGCTGGAGCCCGCACCCGCACTGGACAATCTGAATCTGCTCGCGCCGCCGGTCGCGGCCGCTCTCACCGCACTGGCCGAGCACGGGGTGGCCACGGCCTCGTCGGCCCTCGTCGTCGCGATCGACCCTGAGCTGGCGGACACGGAGGTCATGACGCGCGAGTTCGGCATGGATCTGGCGCTGTCGTCGAACTGCATCCTGGTGGCGGGCAAGCGCGCGGGCGAGGAGCGGATCGCGGCGTGCGTCGTGCGCGCGACGACGAACGCTGACGTCAATCACGTCGTGAAGAAACGCCTCGACGTGCGCAAGGCGAGCTTCTGGCCGCAGGACCGCGCCGTCGAGGCGTCGGGCATGGAGTACGGCGGTATCACGCCGGTGGGCGTGCCCGGCTCGTGGCGTCTCCTCATCGATTCGGCGTGCGCGGTCGGCTGGAGCTGCATCGGCTCGGGCCTACGCCGCTCGAAGCTGTTCGTGACGGGCGAGGTCCTCGCCGCGCTCCCGGGAGCGGAGATCGTCGAGGGGCTCGGAGTCTAAGGGGACGAGGCCGGGGCCGGCTTCGAGACACAGGGCCAGGCTACGGTGCCCGCGGGCGGCGGCAGGGCCTGGCCACTCACAGCGACATGCCCCGCCCGATTGGAGGCCGCCGCGAGGCCTGCGGGGCCTGGCCGGGCTTCGAGGCGACGCGCCGAGCCGAAGGCTCGCGGCGCGGACGACTCGCGGGCGGGCAGGACTCGCGGCGGCCAGAGATCAGGCGGGGTACAAGCAACAAAACCCCGGAACCTGGGCAGGTTCCGGGGTCCGGTGGCGGAGGATGGGGGATTCGAACCCCCGAGGGCTTGCACCCAACACGCTTTCCAAGCGTGCGCCATAGGCCACTAGGCGAATCCTCCGTGCACATCGTGCCGGACAATCATAAGCGAAAAAAGCCTCCCAGCGCCAATCCTGGCCAATGGACCAGATCACAGGCCCGGAATCCCACGAAAAACCGCGCGCCCAGGCAAGCAGGCAAGCAGGCAAGCAGGCAAGCAGGCAAGCACACACCCACACCTTCCTCGGATCACCCCGGCAATTCAGTGGCATCGAAACCGCGGGCGCGCGCCAACTCGACCACCGCCTGCCTGGCTGCACCCGCGAAGGCCGACCCCCACAGGCAGCCCCGGCCTCGTGCGAATCAGAAGAGCCCGAGCGCGTAGATGGACAGGCCAATGAAGACGAGGATGCCGTCGTAGACGAGGGCGGCGATGGCCTCGCGTGAGCCGATGCGCTCGGGGAGGGACTGCGCCTGGACCAGAGCGATGACCGCGAGAACGATGCTGATGACGAGGGTGAAGCCGAAGAACCCGAAGACGCCGAACCAGAGGGCGATTTTCGCCATGGGGTTCGTGATGGGCTTGGGGGAGGTGTAGCCGCCGTCGGCGAAGACCTCCCGGATGTTGACGTATTCCGTGCCTGGGAATCTGTCGTACGAGACCGGGACGCTCTGGCGGGCGACGCTCTCGGGCGCGTAGCCGTAGCGGTCGCCGGCGATGTTCGTCGGCGAGGCAGTGTCCGGGTTCGCCCAGGGCACGCTGGAGACTGTGGGGGCGAGGTTCGGGGACGGCTGGCTCATGTGCTCCACTATTCCATAACAGCAGGGGCGTGCACCACACTTTGGCCGCTCGTGGGGTTTAGGCGTGGCGAAACCTGCGGATACAGGGGCAAACGCGCTACCCTGTTATTCCGACCGGTACGGCCATCCTGCCCATCAACTGATCGGATTTGTACGCTTATGAGCGAAACGAAGACTTCGCTGTTCCGTTGGAAGCTTCACGGTAACGGCACGTCCATTAATCCCGGTGACGTCGTCCTCCCGGGTGAGCGACTGTCGTGGCCGCGCACTATTGGCATTGGCGCCCAGCACGTGGTCGCAATGTTTGGTGCGACGTTCCTTGTTCCGTTGTTGACGGGTTTCCCTCCGTCGACAACGCTTTTTTTCACCGCGATCGGCACTCTGCTGTTCTTCCTGATCACGGCGGGCCGTCTGCCCTCGTACCTGGGTTCCTCGTTCGCCCTGATTGCCCCGATTACCGCGGTGTCGAGCACTCTCGGGTCTTCGTACGCGCTCGGCGGCATCATTGCGACGGGTGCGACGCTTGCGACGGTTGGTTTGATCGTTCACTTCGCGGGCGTGCGCTGGATTGACGCGGTCATGCCGCCCGTGGTGACGGGTGCGATTGTGGCTCTCATCGGCCTGAACCTGGCACCCGCCGCGTGGAACTGGGTGAAGGAAGGCCCGATCACTGCCGTTGTGACGATCGTGTCGATCTGCCTCGTGACGGTGCTCTTCAAGGGCATCCTGGGCCGCCTGTCGATCCTGATCGGCGTGCTGATCGGCTACGTGGCCGCGATTCTTCAGGGTCAGGTCGACTTTTCGACCGTGAGCAAGGCCGCTTGGATCGGCTTCCCCGAGTTCCAGGCTCCGAGCTTTGCCCCCTCGACCCTAGGCCTGTTCCTGCCGGTCGTGTTCATCCTGGTCGCGGAGAACGTCGGCCACGTGAAGTCTGTGTCCGCGATGACGGGTGAGAACATGGACGACCTGACGGGACGCGCGCTCATGGCGGATGGCCTGTCCACGATGCTGGCCGGCAGCGGCGGCGGTTCGGGTACGACGACCTACGCGGAGAACATCGGCGTCATGGCGGCGACCCGCGTGTACTCGACGGCCGCGTACTTAATCGCGGCTGGTGTTGCCCTGGTTCTGTCGATGCTACCGAAGTTCGGCGCGCTGATTGCGACGATTCCTCCGGGCGTCCTCGGCGGTGCGGGCACGGTCCTGTACGGCATGATCGGCATGCTGGGCGTGCGTATTTGGGTGCAGAACCGCGTGGATTTCTCCAACCCGGTGAACCTGAACACCGCTGCGGTCGCGTTGATCGTCGCGATTGCGAACTTCACGTGGAAGATCGGCGACATGTCCTTCGAGGGCATCGCGCTGGGTACCGCCTCGGCTCTGCTGATCTACCACGGCATGCGCCTGATTTCGAAGCTACGCGGCACGAACCTGGAGGCTGCGACGCCCGCGTCCGCGCCGTCGGGTTCGGAGCTGGAAGGCGAGGCGTATTCGAAGCGCCACCGCTCTCCCGCGCCGCAGGCTGACGCCTGATCTGACGCTTTCATTCACGAGGCCGGGGCTCGGCCACTCGCTCACCGCGCGGTGAGAGGTGGGTTGGGTCCCGGCCTCGTTTATCTCTCCCAATTCCGCACGTAATTCCCCAGCGACGCCGAGAACCCGATCAGCACGAACCGCGGAATTTCAACGCTTGTGAGCCCACCTATAAAATGACCGCCTGAGAATTACGTGCGACTTTTAGGTGAGCGGAGGCCACACGAATGCGCGCGGCAACAAAAGCTCCACCGCATCAGTCGCTAGCACCACCGCCTCCGCGCAGCTCGTCGAGCAGGCCCGCCGTGATGATGCCGGAGGGCAGGGCGACGACCGCGACGCCCATGAGCGAGGAGATCATGGCGATGGTGCGCCCCACGTCGGAGGAGGGGTAGAGATCGCCGTAGCCGACGGTCGTCAGGGAGACGACCGCCCAGTACACGGCGTCAAAGAACGTGTTGAAGGTGTCCGGCTCGACGTTGAAGATGACGAGGGCGCTGACGAGGATGTAGCCGATCGCCAGGCAGAGGACGGCCAGCAGTGCCTCCCGTTGCTTCTCGAACACGGCGGCGATGGCGGAGGTGCTCTTCGAGTAGCGGATGAGCTTGAAGGCCCGCAGCGTGCGGAACAGGCGGAGGACTCGCAGCGTGCGCAGCGCGTCGTTGAGGGCGTTGAAGACGGGCAGGATCGACACCAGGTCGATGATCGCCATCGGCGTGAAGGGGTAGATCAGGAACGACAACGCGCCTTTGCGTAGCTTGAGGTCCGCCGTCACCCAGCGGGCCAGGTAGTCGACGATGAACACGAGGACGCACACGTATTCAATCGACTCGAGGACCGGGCTGGACCCCTTGAAACACAGGGGAAGGAGGCTGGCAATAATGAGCACGGTCATGATGCGCCCGTACCACATTGCTGCTCTCCCATCGCCATTGAGCAGGGAGTAGAGACGTTCCCGCATCCGCATCATCCTTCCTCGATACGCACGTGCCACTCCGCTATGCGCGCCGCCGCACATCCGCCGAGGCCCGAAGCGAGAACACGATCACGCCCCTCGCCTCTACAACGCACTGTATCACTGGGCGTGAGCTGCTTTGGCAGGACCGGCGCACAGCCAGATTCCCGCTGACACTCACGACTCAGACGTGCACATATGTCATCCGTCGGCGCACAAATTTCCGCTGACAAAAACCATACGTGTTAATTATTTACGTGTAAGGTAGTGGACATGGCATCATGTGCACCCTCGCTCTTCACAGCGCTAATTCACACGGAAATGGGCGCGTGGAACGCGGTCGAATCCGCCCTTTCCGAGGCAGGAAACGCGCTCACGCTCGGCCGTTTCCTCGTCCTGCGCACGGTCCGCGATACGCCCGCGTGCCGCATCCAGGAGGTCGCCGCGAGCCAGGGCATCACCCTGGGAGCGGCCTCGCGCCTCGTGGATCGCCTCCACCGAGACGGGCTCCTGCACCGCACCCCATGCGAGCACGACCGGCGCGCAATAATCCTGACGGTGACGGAAGAGGGCCTGGCACACCTTGAGAAGGCCTGCATGATCGTCGAGACGGAGCAGGAACGCCTCTTCGCGCCACTGTCCACAGCCCAGCGCGAGGAGCTGACGCGCAGCCTCGCGCTCATCACCGAGGCCGCGAAGGAGCGCGCATGATTCGCTTCGACCACGTCTCCAAGACGTACCCGGGCGGCACACGAGCCGTCGACGACTTTTCCCTCACCGTCGAGCAGGGTTCCACGACCGTCTTCCTGGGCACCTCGGGCTGCGGCAAGACGACGCTCATGCGGATGGTGAACGCGATGGTCACCCCGACCTCGGGCACGGTGTTCGTGCGCGGGGAGGACGTGGCGGGCGAGGATCCGGTGCGCCTGCGCCGCTCGATCGGCTACGTCCTGCAGGAGGGCGGCCTCTTCCCCCACCGAAGCATTGCCGACAATATCGCGACGGTCCCGCGCCTGGAGGGCACCACGAAGCAGGCCTCCCGCGAGCGCGCGCTCGAGCTCCTGAGTCTGGTGGGCCTCGATGATGAGATGGCGCAGCGCTACCCCGCTCAGTTGTCGGGTGGGCAGCGTCAGCGCGTGGGCGTGGCCCGGGCGCTGGCCAATCGCGCGGACATCCTGCTGATGGACGAGCCCTTTGGCGCGCTGGATCCGATCGTGCGCGCGGAGCTGCAGCGCGAGCTAAAGGAGATCCAGCGGGCGCTGGGTACGACGATCCTCTTCGTCACGCACGACGTGGACGAGGCGTTCACGCTGGGCGACCAGGTCGCCGTCCTCTCGACGGGTGGCCGCATCGAGCAGGTGGGCACGCCCTCAGAGCTGCTCTCCTCCCCCGCGTCGCCGTTCGTCGCGGAGTTCGTGGGCGCCTCGCGCGCCGCGCGCCCGGTGCGCATCGCCGGGCCGGGCGGCCTGGTCGTCGACGAGGCCGGAACCCCCGTGGGCACACTCACCTCCGACAAGGCCGGGGATCGTCCGTGACCTGGCTGTCCTCGAACTGGGGGGTCATCGGCTCCCTGACGCTCGCACACCTGTGGACCGCCCTCCCAGCGATCGCACTGTCAGTGCTGTTTTCCGTGACGATCGCTCGCTGGGCGGCGTTTTCGCGCCGCGGCGGCTGGGTCCTGTCGGCCTTGTCGGCGCTGTACGCGGTGCCGTCGCTGCCACTCCTAATCGTCATTCCGGTGATCGTGGGGGTTACGCTACGCTCGCCCGCCAACATGGTGATTGTCCTGACGCTGTACGGCGTGGCGGTGCTGGTGCGTCAGGTCGCCGAGGGTTTCTGCGCGATTCCGCGCGCGACCCTGCAGGCCGCGAACGCGTGCGGCTATTCCCTGCCCAGGCGTTTCGTTCAGGTCGAGCTGCCCCTGGCGACGCCCGTCATCGTCGCGGGCACGCGCGTGGTTGCCACGTCGACTGTGTCCCTCGTGACGGTGGGCGCGTTTATCGGTGTGCGCTCGCTGGGCACGCTGTTCACTGACGGTTTTCAGCGCGGCCTCGTCGCCGAGGTCGTGGCCGGCCTGGTCGCGACGGTCCTCCTCGCGCTCGTTATCGATGCGCTGATCCAGGGAATCGGCTGGGCTCTCACCCCGTGGACGAGGAGGGGGCTGGCATGAGCATTCTCCTCGACGCCCTGAAATGGCTGACGGTGCCCGCACACTGGCTGGGCGAGTCCGGGATCCTGATGCGGGCCGCGCAGCACCTGGGCCTCACGCTCCTGATCGTGGCGCTCGCTGCGCTAATCGCGCTGCCGCTGGGCACGTGGATCGGGCATACGGGCAGGGGCCGCTGGCTGGTGAGCGCGACGGGCGCGGCCCGCGCGGTTCCCACCCTCGGCGTCCTGACGCTGGCGGGCCTGTGGCTGGGCATCGGCCTGGCGGCTCCGACCCTGGCGCTCTTGATCCTGGCGATCCCGCCGCTCCTGTCGGCGACCTACTCGGGCATCGCCTCGACGCCGCGCTCGACCGTGGATGCGGCGCGCGCGATCGGGCTGACCGAGCCCCAGGTGCTGACGCAGGTCGAGGCCCCGCACGCGGCCGGCCTCGTGGCGGCGGGCGTGCGTTCGGCGACGCTCCAGGTGATCGCGACGACGACGCTCGCAGCATACACAGCGAACTACGGCCTCGGCCGCTTCCTCTACGAGGGGCTGAAGACCCGCGACTACGCGGAGATGATCGGCGGCGCGATCATCGTCGTCGCCCTCGCCCTGGCGACCGACGCGCTCCTGGCACTGGTGGCGCGACGCCTTCGCGCCCGCACCCATTCTTTCTCAGACAACGAGAACAACTCACTCAAGGAGTCACGATGAAACGCACGATGATGACGATGGCCGCTATCGCCGCTTCCGCCCTGGCGCTGGCCGCCTGCGGTTCTGCAGAGTCGGTCGGCGGTAACGCGAGCACCGGAAGTTCGGAAAATGGCAAGACGACGCTCGTCGTGGGGTCGCAGGACTACTACTCGAACGAGATCATCGCCGAGGCCTACGCGCAGGCCCTCGAGGGTGCCGGGTTTGCGGTCGACCGCCAGATGCGGATCGGCCAGCGCGAGGTCTACATGCCCGAGCTCGAGGCCGGGTCGATCGACGTCTTCCCCGAGTACACGGGCAACCTCCTGCAGTACCTGGATCCCGATGCGACCGCACGATCCACGGACGAGGTGTACGACGCGCTGCGCAGCGCCCTTCCCAATGGCTTGCGCGCCCTCGAGCAGGCGGGCGCGACCGACCAGGATTCCTACGTGGTGACGACAGACTTCGCGCAAGAACACTCGCTCACCTCGATCGGCGACCTCGCGAACGCGGGCACGCTGACGCTGGGCGGCAATTCGGAGCTGCGCACGCGCCCCTACGGCCCGACCGGACTGTCCGACGTCTACGGAGTGACCGTCAACTTCACCCCGATCGAGGATTCGGGCGGCCCCCTCACGGTCAAGGCCTTGAAGGACGGCGACATCCAGCTCGCGAACATCTACTCGTCCGACCCGGCGCTCGCGGACGGGACACTGACGGTCCTGACGGACCCGAAGGGCCTGTTCCTGGCTTCTCACGTGGTACCCCTGGCCTCGTCGCGGGTCAGCGACGACGCGACCGCGGTCATCAACAGGGTGAGCGAGGCGTTGGACGTGCAGGATCTCATCGAGATGAACCGGGAGTCGACGGTCGAGCAGAAGTCCGCCTCTCAGATCGCCCACGACTGGCTGATCTCGGAGGGGCTGCTCTCCTGAGCGCTCTTCTCGGGACGAGGCCGGGGCCGGGTGTGTGCGCACGCTCAGCCCCGGCCTCGGCGCATGAATGCTTGGTCACAACATGCCCGTTTTTATGTGACCCACACCATTATTTGACCTTCTTTTTACGTTTGTAACCAAAATGTAATGCGCACATGATGGACATCTTTCGTGTCTTCCAGGCATCAGGGGTTACTCTCGGACCATACCTGAGGGCACCGCCCCCAGTTCCACCCATCAACCAGGAGGAAGAATCCATGAACCTGAAGAAGGCATGGCTCGTCATCCCCGCGGCTGCTGCGCTCGCTCTGACCGCCTGCGCCGGCGGCGGCTCCACGTCCTCGTCCGGCTCCGCCGACAAGGTCGTCACCACGAACGGCTCCGAGCCCCAGAACCCGCTCCTGCCGGGCCTGACCAACGAAAACGGCGGCGGCAAGATCCTGTCCGTCCTGTTCAGCCAGCTCGTCCGCTACGACACCGACGGCAAGGCCATCCTCGACGTCGCCGAGTCCATCGAGCCCAACGAGGACGCGTCCGAGTGGACCATTAAGCTCCACAACGACCGCAAGTTCTCCGACGGCACCCCCGTCCAGGCCCACAACTTCATCAAGGCCTGGAACCTCATCACCTCGAAGCAGCAGCAGCAGGCTGCCTTCTTCACCATCTTCGAGGGCACCGACGACGAGGGTAACGGTGAGATCACCGGCCTGACCGAGGTCGACGACTACACCTTCACCGCGAAGCTGAAGAACCCCACCTCGGACTTCGTTTCCCGCCTGGGCTACGTCGCCTACGCGCCGCTCCCGGACTCCACGCTGGCTGACCCCGACGCCGGCGGCCAGGCCCCCGTGGGCAACGGCCCCTACAAGATGGCCTCGGCCGACGCGTGGGAGCACAACGTCAAGTTCACCGCCGTCCCCAACGAGAACTACGTGGGTGACACCAAGGCCCAGAACGACGGCGTGACCTTCGTCTTCTACTCGAGCCTCGACGCCGCCTACCAGGACCTGTCCTCCGACTCCGTGGACGTCATCGACGCCGTGCCGGCCTCCGTGTTCGCCACCTACGAGTCCGAGCTCTCCGGCCGCACCGTGAACCAGCCCTACGCTGGCGCACAGTACTTCACGATCCCGCAGTACCTGCCCCACTTCTCCGGTGAGGAAGGCCAGCTGCGTCGCCAGGCCATCTCGATGGCCGTCGACCGTGAGACCATCGTGAAGACCATCTACAACGGCACCCGTACCCCCTCCAAGGACTTCACCGCTCCGACGCTCGAGGGCTACGACGCCAACGTCTCCGGCAACGAGGTCCTGACCTACAACCCCGAGAAGGCCAAGGAACTGTGGGCCAAGGCCGACGCCATCTCCCCGTGGGACGGCACCTTCACCATCGCCTACAACTCTGACGGTGGCCACAAGGAATGGGTCGACGCGACCGCCAACTCCATCAAGAACACCCTGGGCATCGACGCTGAAGGCAACCCCTTCGCCGACTTCAAGTCCCTGCTCGACGCAGAGGACAAGGGTGAGATGACCGGCGCGTTCCGTAACGGCTGGCAGGGCGACTACCCGGCGCTGTACAACTTCCTGCAGCCCCAGTTCGCCACCGGCGCCGACGCCAACAAGGGCAAGTACTCCAACAGCGAGTTCGATTCCCTGGTGACCCAGGCGTCCTCCGCCACCAGCAGCGCCGAGGCCGCGAAGATCCTCGAGCAGGCTCAGACCATCCTGCTGCGCGACATGCCGGCCATTCCGCTGTGGTACACCAACGCCAACGGCGCATGGTCCAAGAACGTCGACAACGTCAAGTTCGACTGGAAGGGTCAGCCCGTGTTCTACCAGATCACCAAGAAGTGATCGCACGAGGTTAACCTCTCCCGCGGGGCGGGCGGCGCAAGCCGCCCGCCCCGCGGGCGTCTTCTCGACAGCCGCACACACATCAACGCGGCTCAGCGACACACTACGCTCCCGCATTGACGCGGAACACACTTTCGTCTCAAAACAGCATCACGGGGTTGATACGGCAGACAAATACAGAGACTGATACGCCATTTGCCCATTCTTTACCCTATGATGGGTCCATAGTCGGCCTCGCATACGAGGCTCCGCCAGGGATCGGAACCCCTCCCTCCCACGACACGAACACTAAAGGATTGTCCATGCTCCGCTACATCGGACGGCGACTCCTCCAGACCATCCCGGTCTTCTTCGGAGCCACCTTTCTGATCTTCGCGATGGTCTACCTGATGCCAGGTGACCCCGTCGCCGCACTCGGTGGCGACCGCGGCCTCTCCGAGGCCGCCGCCGCGCAGATCCGCGCCCAGTACAACCTGGACAAGCCCTTCTGGATGCAGTACCTGCTGTACCTCAAGGGAGTCTTCACACTCGACTTCGGCACCGCGTTCAACGGCCAGAAGGTCACGTCCATCATGGCGACCGCCTTCCCGACGACCGCGAAGCTCGCCATCTACGCCCTCGCCATCGAGACTTTCCTTGGCATCGCCCTCGGCGTCGTCGCGGGCATGCGCCGCGGCAAGTGGTTCGACTCCACCATCCTCGTTGTCTCCCTGCTGCTGATCTCCGTCCCCACCTTCGTCCTGGGCTTCGTCCTTCAGTACGTCCTGGGCGTGCAGCTGGCGATCCTGCCGACCACGGCCTCGGCCTCCGTCGACCTGCGCAGCCTCACCATGCCAGCCATGGTGCTCGGCGGCGTCTCCCTGGCATACGTCATCCGCCTAACCCGCCAGTCCGTCTCCGAGAACGTCTCCGCCGACTACGTGCGCACCGCGCGCGCCAAGGGCCTCTCCGGTGGCATCGTCATGACGCGCCACATCCTGCGCAACTCCCTCATCCCCGTCGCCACGTTCATCGGCGGCGACCTCGGCGCCCTCATGGGCGGCGCGATCATCACCGAGGGTATCTTCAACATCCACGGCGTCGGCGGCACCCTGTGGAGCGCCATCATCAAGGGCGAACCCCAGACCGTCGTGTCAGTGACAACAGTGCTCGTGCTGGTCTACATCATCGCGAACCTGATCGTCGACCTCCTGTACGCCGTGCTCGACCCGAGGATCCGCTATGAGTGACCAGATTCCTTCCGCCAACATCGCCCGCACCCGCGCGGGCCAGGACCACTACGTCTCCGACATCGACGAGACCGGCCTCGGTGCCGTCGACGCGGTCGCCGACGAGGGCGCGCCCTCATCCATGTGGGGCGAGGCCTGGAAGCGCCTGCGCCGCCGCCCGACCTTCTGGATCGCCGCGGCCATCATCGCGCTCGCCGCGCTCCTCGCCCTCTTCCCGTCGCTCTTCACCGCGACCGACCCGAAGTTCTGCGAGCTCTCCTCGTCGCTGGCTGGCCCCTCCGCCGGACACCCCTTCGGCTTCGACAAGCAGGGCTGCGACATCTACGCCCGCGTCGTCTACGGCGCCCGCGCATCCGTGTCCGTCGGCATCCTCACGACCATCGCGGTCGTGCTGATCGGCGGCACCATCGGCGCACTTGCCGGCTACTTCGGCGGCTGGTTCGACGCGCTGCTCTCGCGCATCACCGACGTGTTCTTCGCGATCCCGCTGCTCCTCGCCGCGATCGTGTTCATGCAGATGTTCAAGGGCTCGCGCTCCATCTTCATGGTCGTCATCGTCCTGTCCATGTTCGGCTGGACCTCCATCGCGCGCATCACCCGCGGTTCGGTCCTGAGCGCCAAGAACGAAGAGTTCGTCACCGCGGCCCGAGCAACCGGTGCCTCCCGCGCGCGCATCCTCATGAGCCACATCATCCCGAACTCGATGGCCCCCATCATCGTGTACGCAACCGTCGCACTGGGCACCTTCATCGTGTCCGAGGCCTCCCTGTCCTTCATGGGCATCGGCCTGCCGACCTCGGTCGTCTCCTGGGGCGCTGACATCTCGTCCGCCCAGACGTCCCTGCGCACCAACCCGATGGTCCTGTTCTACCCGGGCGCGGCCCTGGCCATGACCGTCCTCAGCTTCATCATGATGGGCGACGCCGTGCGCGAAGCCCTCGACCCGAAGGCACGCAAGTGAGCGAAACGAACACCCCCCAGCTCTCCGACAAGGAGATGGAAGAGGTCGTCGAACGAGCCGTCGCCCCCAGCGCGGCCCCGGCCTCGTCCGACATCCACCCGGACGACGCGCAGCCCCTGCTCAAGATCACGGACCTGGAGGTCACCTTCACCTCCTCGACCGGCGTCGTCCCCGCCGTGCGCGGCGCGAACCTGACCATCTACCCCGGCCAGACCGTCGCCATCGTCGGCGAGTCCGGCTCCGGTAAGTCCACGACCGCCGCCGCCGTCATCGGCCTCCTGCCGGGCACCGGCAAGGTCGCGGGCGGAACCATCGAATTCGACGGCCGCGACATCACCCACCTGACCACCAAGCAGTGGGTGGAGCTGCGCGGATCCGGCATCGGCCTCGTCCCGCAGGACCCGATGAGTAACCTCAACCCCGTGCTCCGCGTGGGCACGCAGGTCAAGGAAGCCCTCGTCGCGAACAACGTCGTGCCTCGCTCCGAGGTCGGCCAGCGCGTCACCGCCCTCCTCGAGGAAGCCGGCCTGCCCGACGCGGAACGCCGCGCCAAGCAGTTCCCGCACGAGTTCTCCGGCGGTATGCGCCAGCGCGCCCTCATCGCCATCGGCATGGCCGCGCACCCCAAACTGCTGATCGCCGACGAGCCGACCTCCGCCCTGGACGTCACCGTCCAGCGCCGCATCCTCGACCACCTCGGCAAGCTGACCGCCGAGATGGGCACCGCCGTGCTGTTCATCACGCACGACCTCGGCCTCGCCGCCGAGCGCGCCGAGCAGCTCGTCGTCATGCACCGCGGCCGCATCGTCGAATCCGGTCCCGCCCTGGAGATCCTCCAGCACCCCCAGCACCCCTACACGAAGCGCCTCGTGTCCGCCGCGCCCTCCCTGGCCTCGGCGCGCATCGAGTCCGCCCACGCGCGCGGCATCTCGGTCACCGAAGAGGAGCTCACCGGCTCCGGCAAGGGCGCGACCTCCACGGACGCCATCATCCGCGCCGAGCACCTCGCCAAGGAATTCGACATCCGCGGCGCCAAGAAGGGCCAAGACACCTTCCTGGCTGTCGACGACGTGTCCTTCGAGCTGCGCCGCGGCACGACCCTCGCGGTCGTCGGCGAGTCCGGCTCCGGCAAGTCCACCGCCGCGAACATGGTGCTGCAGCTCCTGACGCCGACGAAGGGCAAGGTCTACTTCGACGGCGAGGACACCTCGCAGATGAGCGAAGGCGAACTCTTCCGCCTGCGCCGCCGCCTCCAGGCCGTGTTCCAGAACCCCTACGGTTCGCTGGATCCCATGTTCTCGATCTACCGACTGATCGAGGAGCCCCTCAAGATTCACGGGTACGGCACCCTGGAGTACGCGCGCGCCGAAATCAAGCGCGCCGAAGCCACAGGCCGCGAGCCCGAGGAGTGGATGCGCGTCCTCGTCGAGGCCGCCGACGCGAAGCGTTCGCTGACGGCCGCCGAGAAGCGCGAGTTCAACCCGAAGAAGCTGCGCATCGCGCGCGCTTCCGAGCTGCTCGACATGGTGGCTCTGCCGCGTAGCGCCATGCGCCGCTACCCGAACGAGCTCTCCGGTGGCCAGCGCCAGCGTGTGGCCGTGGCCCGCGCCCTCGCGCTCAACCCGGAGGTCATCGTCCTGGACGAGGCCGTGTCCGCCCTCGACGTGCTGGTGCAGAACCAGATCCTGTACCTGCTCAACGACCTGCAGGCGCAGCTGGGTCTGTCCTACCTGTTCATCACGCACGACCTGGCCGTTGTCCGCCAGATCGCCGACGACGTGATCGTTATGGAGAAGGGCAAGCTCGTCGAGGCCAACTCGACGGACGAGCTGTTCAACAACCCGGTCCAGGACTACACGCGCGAGCTGATCGAGGCCGTCCCCGGCCGCAACATCCAGCTCAACCTGTGAGCCACTGACACGCGTGAGCGTGGGGCCCGAGGCGCTACGGCGCTTCGGGCCCCGTGCTGTGTGCGCTGTGTGCGCTGTGTGCGTGCCGGGCTGCGTGGGCGGGGCTGCGCAGTGTGCCCGTGGGCCGGGCTGCTTTCGGCCCCACGGGTGTTCCGGGCGCTGCAGCCTGGCCCCGCGGTCCCTCCGGCGCCCTCCACACCAGTGGGGCATAGTGTACTGACGTGTGGCTTGGCGCGTCGGATCGTTGTTCGGCCAGGCCCCGCCACCGTCCACGGGTGCCGCAGCCTCGCACTGGCACGCGGCATGGGGGCCTCGGCCTCGTCGACGCACTCCACGGCCGCCACCGCCACTTCCAGCGAGCCTGAGTGAAAGAAATATCGCCCCAGCAGGGCGCCCAACCGCTTGACTTGCGTCCTCAGTGAAAGAAATATCGCCCCTGCTCGCCCACAATGGGCAAAATACAGCGTTTTTCGGCGTGCCGGGGCGAAGAATATTTCACGGCACCCCACAACACCTCACGCAGGGGCGGTATTTCTTTCACCACAGCTCCACCCCTGCCCCACAGGCGGGACAAAAATCGCCCTGCTCGGCTCCATCAGCGTCCAGGCGGGACAAAACTCACCCAGCACGCACAAAACGCGCCAAAAAGGGCTATTTCGGGCGAGCAGGGCGAGTTTTGTACCGGAAGTGGCCCCGCGCAGCTCGAGCAGGGCGAATTTTGTACCGGCAGCGGCCCTACGCGGTCCTTGGCGGCGAGTATTGCCTCACCTCGGCACCGCCCGTGTCTCCAGTTGCCGACCTCCCGCCACCCACGGGCGCCGCAGCCTGGCCCGGGGGTCCCTTCGGCGTCCTCCGCGCTCTTAGCGGTGGGGGTTTTGCACTACACGAAGCCTTCCGGGGGTGTGTCACCGGCGTGTCGGAGCCTCATGTAGTGCAATTCCCCCCGTTTGGCGGCGATGAGGCCGCGACTCACAGCAGTATGGTGCCCAAAGTGCAGTCCACCTCGGCAAAAACCGGCGAAAACGGGCTGTCGTGGGCGAGGTGGTCTACGTTTTGGGCACACAGGTGTCTGGCACGGTGCATGTGCTCGCAGGTGAGCCCATTATTCCGAGTGCCTACCCGATAGATCGCACGTTCACCCGCTGACCTGCACGTTCACCCGCTGACCTGCACGTTCACCCGCTGACCTGCACGTTCACCCGCTGACCTGCACGTTCACCCCTCAACATGCACGTGGGCGGAGCCGCCCACGTGCATTACTGCGACCGGAACACTCATTTGGGGCTCCGCAGCGCCATCAGTAGCAAAGCTCACAGCATGGTGAATTTATTGCTAGTATATGGGACATATATGGGTACGGATCGCTACGACGTTGCATAGACGGAGGTATTCGGATGGCTCAGTATCAATTACAGCCTAACGAGGGGGTTGTGCTCCAAAAGACGGGCATCTGCTACGAGCCCAATAGGATCGGCACCGCTTACACAGACGAACTAATTCTGACCAACCTCAATCTTATTCACGTCCGCAAGGGTATCTTCATGGGGACGAAGGGCGTTCGTTACATTCCCCTGAATCAGGTCAAGGTGATTGGCGGCAAGTGCCAGGCACTTGTGGGGAAAGCGCGGAACGGAACCGCTGTTCTGCAGATTTACACGCAGCAGGGTATCGAGGAATTTGCGTTTCAGACCAAAGCAAAGAAGAACTCCGGCATTTGGGCGAACGAGATCAGCCGCTTGGTAACCGGCAGGGATTCTGAGAATGCACTCGAAAGCCAGGATGCACCCGAATATGACTTCGAGGATACGGTCGTTGGCCAGCTTAGGGACGCATTTGGTGAAGTCGGTGCTGCCTTCGGCTTCGGATTCGGCAAATCGGGCCAACAGCAGAAAAGCTCTGTCGAGCGTGTTTCGACAAAGTGCTCCGGTTGCCACGCCCCAATTACGGGCGTAAAGGGCAAGACCGCCGTATGCAAGTATTGCGACACCGAGCAAGTGCTCTAAGAAGGTGAGATTGACATGGGACTTATAAAAGCAGCAACTGATTCACTAGGCGGAACCCTTGCCGACCAATGGCTTGACCTGATAACCGCTGGCTATTTCGACGAGCACACCGTTGTCGCTCCGGGCGTTCTGAAGTCCACCAACAACGGGCGCGGAAGCAATCTCCTCGGCTCGCAAGGCGTGATCTCAAACGGTTCCAAGATTTTCGTACCAGAAAACACCGTGGCGTATATCTTCAGCCAGGGAGGCATCGAGACCGTAGTGTCCGAGCCCGGTCCATACGAATACCAAGACGGCGAATCCAGTGTCTTCAGCGGCGGCAACTCGGATTCGCTCTTCCGACAGCTGGGCGACCGATTCTCCCATGGCGGAATCAGCTCATCCGAAAAGCGCATAGCATTCGTGAATCTTCGCGAGATTCGCGACATCAAATTCGGCACCAGAGGCCCACAGGTCTACAATGACCATTACTACGAATGCGACCTTGAGATATACGCCTATGGCGGATTCTCCGTTAAGGTCGTCGACGCCGATAAGTTCATTCGCAACTTCGTACCGGCGAACGTCAGCAGCTACACATTCGACGACCCCAAAGCTCGTGGCCAGATGGTTTCCGAATTTCTGCAGTCGTTCATCGTTGCGCTAAATGGCATGTCGAGCACATATCGAATCTCCCAGCTGCCGGCACAGGCGGTCGAGATTGCGAAGCGCATCTCTGAGGACACGTACAACGCGGGTTCATGGCCAGAGCGCTTCGGCATGCAGATCACGAAGGTTGCAATCGAGAATATCGAGCTATCCGACCATTCTCGTCAGCTCGTCAACCAGTTCTCTTCCAACCGAATGAACGTGAGGGCTTACGAGGACACCTCCGAGCGAGCTGGCAACATGGCCGCCCAGCAGAAAATTGCGCAAGGTATCCGGGACAATGGTCTTGGCGAAGGTGGCGGCATGCTATTCGGCATGAATATGGCGCAAGCCATCGGTCCACAGGGGCAGCCCGCGAAATCTTCCGCTCCCGAGATGTCTGCGGACGAGAAGATTGAGACGTTGAAGAAGCTGAAGGAACTCGTTGATATGGGCATCCTGACCCAAGATGAGTTCGACCTTAAGAAGAAGGAGCTCCTCGGTCTGTAGCTCTCGAGTCGAGAGGAACCTGTACTCCGGAGCCGTTACGAACATGTAGCGGCTCCGTTGTATGTGAGCATTTTGAATTAATCTGCGCCGTCCAGTCACGGGGACTGCTGACATGCATTTGGGGCTCTTCAGAGTTGAGTGCGGGTGGAGGCATCTGGGCCTCTGGCGATGAGGAGCATTCGGAGTTGGTAGTTGGTGGGGTTGCGGTAGCCTCTGGTGGTTTCTCTGCTTGGTTCGATAGTGTCCGTTGATGGCTTCGGTGGGGTGCGTTGCTGGCTCCAGATCCGCACAGGAACCCCAGCCCAACCAGCTGGTTGCACGACTCAACATCGAGCACCAGAGCATCTGGGGTGCGAGCCACGCTCATCAGATGGAAATACTCCAAGTCAACGAGCAGATCACACCGATCACAACGATCAAGCGACACAGAGCAGCAGGTAGGGTGAGACACCGCCCAAGGTCCTTGACGACAGCGGGGGTTGAAGTCCGCTCATCATCAAGGACCTCGACCTCTACCCGCAACCCCCGACCAACACCCGGTCATCCACAATCAACTCTGAAGAGCCCGTTTCTGGAACGTCTCGAACAATGACCACGATAAATTACGTGCGAAATATGCCTAGCGGCGGTGTCGTCGCCGCCTACGGGCGCCGCAGCCTGGCCCGCCCACGGGCGCCGTGTGGGTGCTGCAGGTGAGGTGGTCCGGTGGGCTGAAACCGTGATCGCCTTTGCTCGCTTGTGTCGGTGTGGGATTGAAACTGCCATCGCCTTTGCGGGTGAGAAATGGGCTATTTTGGTGCAGTTTTCGGGCGCAGAGGTGATGCCGGTTTCAGTGGTGCCTTGTTGAGGGCGAGCAGAGGTGTCGTCGGTTTCATCGTCTCCATGTTTCTGCGTCCTGCGCGCGAACTATTTCGCCCTGCACGGCCTGGTGTGGGTGCGAGCGCGAAAAAGTTCGCTCTGCAAGCCCAAAACGGGCGAAAAACGCTGTTTTCAGGCGTGCTGGGCGAGTTTTTTCGCGGAAATGCTGTGGGGCGGGGCGTGCTGGGCGAATTTTGTACCGCACACGCGGTGAGAAGGGGTCTGCCGGGCGAGTTTGATACCGGCAGCGGCACGGCGCGGTCCTTGGTGGCGAGTGTTGCCTCACCTCGACACCGCCCATGTCACCAGTTGTCGATCTCCCTCCACCCACGCGCACCGCAGCCAGGCCGTCCAGTCCCTCCGGCACTCACCGCACCGGCACCGGTGGGGGTTTTGCACCATTAGGAGCCCTCTGGCGGCGTGTCATCGGCGTGTCGTCCTTCTAATGGTGCAATTCCCCCCGATTGGCGGCGGTGAGGCCGCGCCTCGAGGCGGTGTAGTGCCCACAGTGCAGACCACCTCGGCGAAAAGCGCCGACAACGGGCTGTCGTGGGCGAGGTGGTCTACGTTTTGGGCACACAGGTGTCTGGCACGGTGCATGTGCTCGCAGGTGAGCCCATTATTCCGAGTGCCTACCCGATAGATCGCACGTTCACCCGCTGACCTGCACGTTCACCCCTCGAGACGCACGTCAACCCCTCAACATGTGCGTGGGCAGAGCCGCCCACGCGCATCTCATCGGGCCCACGTGCGGGTGAAAGGGCCCATGTGCACGTCATCGGGCCACGTGCGCAGTGAGGCCCACGTGCGCAGTGACAGGCGCGCAGGTGACGACAGCGACGAACCAAAGCAATTTCGCATGCAATTCCCGGGAGAGCGATACAAGCCATGAACACAGATCATTGGAATTGCAACGTTTTGGATGATCTTAAAAAGTGACCGTAGGGCATTATGTGCGACTTCCGGGGGCCGCCACCCCTGACATTTGTCATGGCACCACCTGCATCAAAGGACACTTCCGGCCCCTCATATACGAGCGCAGACTGGGTGCCATGAACGCAGAAACAACGCCCGCCCTCCAGGCGACGAACATCCACCAGTCTTTCGGCCACGTCGACGC
>JAHYYD010000149.1 GCA_019425105.1 Actinomycetota bacterium | reverse complement strand
ACGAGGCCCGGGCGGCGTCCAGGGTGCTCCTGATTTCGTCGACGTACAGGGGCGCACTGTGCGAGCAGGGCACGGGGTCGTCGGTGTGACACGTGGCCTCGTAGTCGTGGAACATGACGGTCGTGACGTTGTCGCCACGCGTGGCGTTCCCGTCCAAGCCCGGGACGATGTCACCGGAGTTTTCGTAGGCGAGGACGGGCACGTCGCTCGGCGCGATTGTCGCGGTGGGTGAGCCGGCTGTCACCACGGAGACGACGTTGTAGCGGGCGCGCACGTCCGGGTCTGCGGCCATTTGGGCCGCCATGATTCCTCCCTGAGAATGCCCGGCAAATTCGACGGCCTCGCCCGGCGCGATGCCTGCCGCATCCATGGCCTCTTTGATGGCGTCGAGCTGGTCCGAGTTCATGCCGGCGACGCCTTGCAGGTTGGTGGTCATGTCCTGGGGACCTGACTGCCCAATGGCGAAGGACTGGGTGCCTCGGATGTCGACGGTCCACGAGCGCGTCGTCGCCCCGTCCTCCCCCACCGTTACGTGTTCCTCGATGGCGATTTCTCCGTTGTCGGCGTCACCCCCGTGCATGTCGGTGATGTGCTCGATGGCATCCGCGCTGGTGGTGACGCCTTCGTAGTGGGTGTCGGGTGCGGCCTCGGGCATGGCCGCGAGCGCGGATCGGGTGCGCGCGTCGAGGGCGTTTGAAGGAATGCGGGATCCGAGGCCGTTGGGACGAACACGCGCGTTCCCATCCTTTCCCCGAACAGCGATCCCGTAGCTGGCACCGTGGTCGCCACGCATAACGATGTACCGGGCGACCGACACCCAGGGTGCGGCCAGCGCGGCGACGCCGGACGCGGATTGGGTGGACGTCGAGTTCAGGTCCTGGCTCACTCCCAGCCCAGCCAGTGACTGCGCGACGCCTCGGAACGCAGGAAGGGAGTTGACGTCCAGGGCGAACCTGCCGAGGTCGCGTTGCAAGCGCGCGCCCGACGCCTCGTCCGCGTGGTACTTGAAGAGCAGCCCGTCGATCACGGTGTCGCACACGTCTTTCTCCGCGACTAACGATGAGAGACCAGGCACGAGGAGGGTGGCCAGCCAGGGAGCGCCGGCGCGCGCGGAGGCGTCTTGCGCGCCGTGTACGAGCGCCGAGGCTCCGGTGAGCGCGAGGCCGGCGGGACCCACGACCATCGCGCCGAGGCCCCGCGCGCTCAGCTTCGGCCCCATCGGGCTGCCGGGAACGAGCTCCCACAGGGAGGAGCCGTTCTCGGCATTCGCGTATGTGAGGGCGGTGTCCTGCAGCTTCCACCGCAGGGAATCGATCTCGGTCTCGAGCGAGTTGAGGGCGGACAGGGCCACTGTAATCGCGGACGCGAGGCGCGCGGAGGCCTCGGGGATGAGCCCGGAGACCGCGTCCGCCTCTCCGAGGGCGGCGTCGAGTGCGAGCCTGGCGGGCACGATCGCAAGCGTTTCCTCGCCGCTGATGAGGGTGTGCGCGGCGCATAGTTCGTCGACGTCGACGCGAAATGCTCCCGAGTTGACGGTGACGTCGCGGCGCGGGTCGAATGCCATGGTCACCACGCTCCCAGCATGACGAGTTCGGGCTGGTAGGTGGAGGCGTCGGCGAGCGCGCTGGCGAGGGCTCGGTTGCGTTCCTCGTCGAAGGAGGGGACGAGGTCGAGGGCGGCCTGGATCTGGTCGAGGACTCCCTGAACGCTCGCGGTCACCTCGCCGTGTCGGCTGCGGTAGGAGTCTCCCGCGACGCCGACCCACTGTGGGCACGTGGCACCCGCGAGCACCCCACGCAGGCCATCGACGAGGCCGTGGGCTGCGTGCAGGGACAGGCCGGGGCTGAGGGGATCGGGGATCATGGTCGGCTCCCATCGTTGGAAGAATCGTTGCTTGTCCTCGCACGCTACGCCTGCGTGCTCCCCCACCACCACTCGCACAGCGACCCCTGTGGATAACTTCCCGGCGCTGCCAGCCCCTGTGGACGACACGCCCAGCCCCGGCCTCGTCGTTACCCACGCCACGAACCGCCGCGCGGACTCGGCGTCCCGATGGCCCCTCGTTCTGGGAAGATAGGGGTATGAGCGACACGATGACACTGTTCTCCACTGCCCACGGCTATTCGGACCTGGCGGGCGGGGGTGAGCCGCTCAGCCCGCTGGACGGCCGCTACCGCGCGGTCGCCTCGCCCCTGGCGAACTACCTGTCCGAGGCTGGCCTGAACCGCGCGCGCGTCCACGTTGAGATCGAGTGGCTGATTTTCCTGCTCGACAATTCGGTCCTGCCGGGCGCCCCGGCGCTGACGGACGCGGAGCGCGATTACCTGCGCGCGCTGCCCCGCGATTTCGGCGCCGATCATATTAAGCGCCTGGGCGAGTTCGAGGCCGTCACCCGCCACGACGTCAAGGCCGTCGAGTACCTGATCGGCGAGTATCTGGAGGCCGCGGCCGGCAAGCTGGGCGAGGGGACGACGCTGCCGTCCCTGCGCGAGGTCGTCCATATTTTCTGTACTTCCGAGGACATCAACAACCTGGCGTACGCGCTGACGATTAAGGCGGCGACCGAGCAGGTGTGGCTGCCCGCGATCCGCGCGCTCCTGGATCGTCTGCGTGGCCTCGCCGAGGCCGGGGCGGCCGTCCCGATGTTGGCGCACACGCACGGACAGCCGGCGACGCCGGTGACGATCGGCAAGGAGATGGCGGTGTTCGCGCACCGCCTGTCCCGCCAGATCAAGCGCGTCGAGGCCACGGAGTACCTGGGTAAGATCAACGGCGCGACGGGCACGTGGGCTGCGCACGTCGTGTCGGTGCCGGGCGCGGATTGGCCGACGCTGGCTCGCTCTTTCGTGGAGGGCCTGGGCCTGACGTGGAACCCACTGACCACGCAGATCGAGTCGCACGACTGGCAGGCCGAGCTGTACTCGGACGTGGCGCGCGCCGGCCGCATTGCCCACAACTTGGCGACGGACGCGTGGACGTACATTTCGATGGATTACTTCCACCAGAATCTGGCGGCGCAGGGCTCGACGGGCTCGTCGACGATGCCGCACAAGGTCAACCCGATTCGCTTCGAGAATGCGGAGGCGAACCTGGAGGTGTCGAACGCGCTGCTGGATTCGCTGGCGTCGACGCTGGTGACCAGCCGCATGCAGCGTGACCTGACGGATTCGACGACGCAGCGCAACGTGGGCGTCGCGTTTGGTCACGCGGTGTTGGCCTACGACAACCTGGTGCGTGGCCTGGATGGCATCGAGATCAACGAGGCTCGTATGGCCCGCGATTTGGACGCGAATTGGGCGGTGCTCGGCGAGGCCGTCCAGCAGGCGATGCGCGCCGCCGCGATCGCTGGCGCGACCGGCATGGCGAACCCGTACGAGCGCCTCAAGGAGCTGACGCGCGGCCACGAGGTGGGCGAGCGCGACATGCGTGAGTTCATCGCTGGCCTGGGTCTGCCGGCCGAGGTGGAGGAGCGCCTCCTCGCGCTGACCCCCGCGACCTACATCGGCTTGTCCGAGCGCCTGGCGCGCTGGGAGGCCTGAGCCCTATCGACTGGGGCGGCGGGTGCGCGGGTTTCGCGCCTCGCCGCCCTTTGTCGTTTCTCGGCTGCATCGACGAGGCCGGGGGCTCACAGCTCGGTCACGGCCTCCACGTGGGGTCGCACTCGGGCGCGCCGTAGCGGTCGTAGAGCTCGTCGGGGCGCGCGATCTCGTCGGCGAAGCCGAGGGCGCTCATGTCGACGACCGTGTCGGTCTGCGCGCCGGGGGCCTCGAGGTCGTCGGCCTCCTCGTGGGCGAGAAGGACGCGTGCGCGCACGCTGACGGGCGCCATTTCGTCGTTGTTCCAAGTCGCTCGGGTGATCGCGTCGAGGGCGCGCGTGGCGGCCTCGCGCTCCGACAGAACATCGGCAGCAGACACGACGACGTCGATGGACACGAGGGAGGGGCGCCCGAAGCCCTCGCCGACCTCGACGTGGACGACCCGACGCGGCGCGCGGGCCCCGCCCTCGCCGGCCACGCCCTCAGCACCCGACCCCCCACCAGCCCCGGCCTCGTTCGTGCGCAGCGGGAAACCCGACTCAAGAGCGGCGGTCGCGAGGTCGACGAAGCGCTGGGTGCGCCCGGTGCCGCGCGTGGAGGACAGGGCGCGCCACGCGATGCCCGCACCCAGGGCGCCCACGCCGAGCGCGCCGATCATGAGGGGCCCGGCGATCTGCGGGAGTCGCCCGCGCAGGCCGGAGGAGGCCGCCTTGTTGACGGGGGTCGAGACGCGCATCCATCGGCGCACCTCGCGCAGGGGGGCGTTGGGGTCGGTCATGACCTGTCCTTTCTGAGGGAGGAGAGGGCGGAGGAGAGGCGCGCGGAAATACTCGCGCGGCGTCTGGCTCGGGCGATGCGCGGCAGGCGGGGGGCCGTGGCCGCGTAGTCGATGTGGTAGGTGGCGGGTTCGTAGGAGCTGGCTCGTTCGAGCGCGGCGACCGTGTCCCACGTGCCTTCGGCGGTGGGGGTGAGGATGTCCTGCCAGATCTCAAAGTGCATGACGCGCGTCGGCTCGCCCGGGGTGGGCATGAAGTCCTGTAGGGCGGCCATCGCCGAGGCGAGCCGACCCCACGGGGTGACGCGCACTTTGCGCTCGAGGAGGCGCACGGTCTCCGTGTAGGTCGAGGAGGAGTGCGCGTAGTAGAGGGGTCGGGTACGAGGCCGCACGAGGCTGCGTCCGACGGTGACGCGCCGGTCGGGGGCGCGGTCGGGCGAGCCGTCGAGGCTCGGCATGACGTCCTGGTCGTGGTAGACGGCGACGGTCACCACGTCGGGGCGCACGCGGATGCGCCGGTTCGGGCCGCCCGTGGAGAGGATTCCGGCGACGTTGACTCCGGCCTCGTCGGCGGGCACGGAGGCGAGGGCGGCGGCGACGATCCCGCCCTGGGAGTGGCCGCAGATGAGGACGGGCTCGCGCGTCCACCGCTCGGCGGGCACGCCGTCGCGTTCCATGGCGGCGTGGAGCACGCTCACGACGCCGACGCTCATCGCGCTTTCGAGGCCGAGCATGAGGCGGATGTTTGTCTCGACGTCGGCGGGGTTGTTTGTGGAGCGCCAGGTCATGGACTCGGTGCCGACCAAGGAGAGGAGCCAGCGGCGCGCCTCGCCCTCACCGACGCGGGTGATTTTGACGGCGGGGCCGATGGTGCGCGACCAGTAGAGTTCGTCGATGTCGGCGCACATGTCGGAGAGCTGTTCGGGCGCGTCGACGCGGCGGATTTGGGCTTCGGGGTGGCCGGGGAGCGGGTCCTGGAAGGCGGGGTCTGCGTCGGAGTCGCGCAGCAAGGCGACGTGGACGGTGCCGCCGCGCAGGGCACCCACGGCGGTGCCGATGGTGAGCATGCCGGTCATGAGGGCGTCGTATCCGCGCCTGGGGATGAGGGGCAGCATGCGGGCCATGCGCCCGTCCTTGTCCGCGCCGACGGCGACAACCGTTCGCGCCCAGGCGCGCCCCACGGTCGCGGTGCGCCGGGCGACGTGGGAGAGGGAGCGGATGAGGAGGGTGTCGAGGCCGGGGGTATCGAAGAAGATTCGCTGCGATTTTTCGCTGATCGCGGTGCCCATGTCGTCGGAGAGGGTGCGCGCGCGGGCGCGCACGTCCTCGGGAAGGGAGGAGATATCGGCGAGCGCGCCGACGGCGACCGTGGCCGCGAGGGCGGGGACGATGGGGGCGACTTTGAGGCGCAGGTAGAGGCC
>JAHYYD010000148.1:2822-5759 GCA_019425105.1 Actinomycetota bacterium | reverse complement strand
CCCGTGACGCTCACGGTGTTCGTGATGTCGGCGCGGCCCACCTCGGTCGTCATCTGCCCGAAGCTGCCGCCCGGGTCCATCCCGTCGGTCCCCTCGTCCTCCTGGGCGGCCGGGAAGAACGCGAACTTCACCAAGGAGATAGCGATAACTACCCAGGCCAGTACCTTGACAACGTCGAGCACCTGCGCGGTGCGGGTCTTGTGTGCCACGTGCGTCTCCTTCGATGAACGGCGTTGCTCAATTGTAAGGTGCGCCTCATTCAAGCAGCAAGGTTTCCCCGTCTTTTCGGGGTTTTCTCAGGGTGCTTTCCGGTGGCTGGGCAGCGTGCTTCCATGCCCTACGATGGGGATCGAACCGACGAAAGGCTGCCATGATCCGCCGCGCCACGCCCGCAGACGCCGAGGCACTCTCCCACCTCTCGTGCACCTGCTTCACGCAGACCTTCGGGCACCTCTACACACCCTCCGACCTGGACGCCTTCCTCGACGAGGCCTACTCCCCCACCGTCTTGCGTGCCGAACTCGAAGACCCCGAGCGCGCGACATGGCTCCTCTTCGAGGATTCAGTCGACGAGGCCGGGGCGACGCTCTCCTCCACCGACCACCCGGGCACGCCCGAACCCGGAGACGAAGCCCCGACCTCATCCGTCCCACAAGCCCCCATCGGCTACGTGACCGCATGCCCGGCGCACCTGCCCCACCCCGACGTCGCGCCCGGCGACGGCGAGGTCCAGCGCCTCTACATCCTGCAGGGACACCAAGGTGGGGGCCGCGGGACCGCGCTGCTGCGCACCGCGCTGGACTGGCTCGAGCACGACGGCCCGCGCACCCTCTGGATCGGTGTGTGGAGCGAAAACTACGGGGCGCAGCGCTTCTACGCGCGCCACGGCTTCGAAATCGTCGGCGACTACTCCTTCATGGTGGGCGACCACGCCGACCACGAACTCATCACGCGCCGCCTCCCGCGAGCGATCACTGCGTGAGTCACGCGTCAGCGGCGCACGCGGGTGATACGTGGGTGGCGCGGGGGTGGCTGTTTTTGGCGCGTCTATGGCTGTCTTTGGCGCGAGAGCCACGCAGACACCCACACTGATCGACGAAAGGGCCCCGAGCCATCATGCCTCGGGGCCCTCCCCACGTTGCGTCGCTCAGGCCTGCTCGGAGTCAGCGATCTTCTTGCGCACGTCGTCCATGTCCAGGTTCTGGATCTGCGAAATCAGATCCTCGAGCGCGGACAGCGGCAGAGCGCCGGACTGGCGGAACACCGCGATACCGTCGCGGAACGCCATGAGCGTCGGGATCGACGTGATCTGCGCGGCCATCGCCAGCTGCTGCTGATCATCCGTGTCGATCTTGCCGAACACGATGTCCGGGTACTTCTCGGAAGCCTCTTCGAAGATGGGGCCGAACTGGCGGCACGGGCCGCACCAAGTCGCCCAGAAATCCACCAGCACGATGCCGCCGGCGGACACGGTCTGCTCGAAGTTCTCCTGCGTGAGAGTAACGGTAGCCATGATTCTCCTGTTGTCGCCGGCTAACCCGACGGTGGTCGAGGCGCAGGCTTGATGCCCACGCGTGAACTGTCTTATTCAACGGACGCGGCGCGCCCACTATTCCCCGGAAGGAAGATCCGCGGTCGTGACGTGGCGCACGTTCTTCTCCGAGGCGCCCAAGCCTCGCAAAATGAACGTCTCCACCAGCGTCAGCGCAGACTCGCGATGCTCCGGATCCTGCGGCAGACGCTGCCCCTGCAGCGTCGCATGAATCAGGTGAACCGCGCCGAGCGTATTCTGCTGAGCGATCAGCCCACGCTCCATGGCCTCGTCGAGGATGCCGATGAGGACCTCACCCACAACACCCGCATGATCATGGAGATGCGAGGCACCCTGACCGGACATGTGGCGGCGCAGACCCATGCCGGCCTTGACGTGGTAGCGACCGATCATCTGCAGGTGCGAACGAATGTAAATGCGCAGGCGCATCAGGGGATCCGGCTCGGCTTCGAGGCGCTGAGTCAGCACGCGCGCAAACTCTCCCGTCACCTCGCGCATGTAGGCGAGCAGGAGCACCTCCTTATCCGCGAAGTGGTTGTAAACCGCCGTGCGGCCGACACCCGCGCGCTCCGCAATCTGGCTCATCGTGATCGACTCGAAGGACTGCTCGCCCATGAGCGACCCCAGGGCCTCGAACAGGCGCGCGCGAGTTAGCTCGCGGTGAGAGGCAAGGGACTCCCCAATAATCTTCGGCATGCGCTTATTCTGACATCTTTCCCCTATGTGTCGTCAAATTGTGGCTGCGCGCCGCTTGCCCGTCGTCAGCGAGCGCAGCGGGCGACCACGGCCTCGACGATGGGGAAGTCTGCGACGATCCACGGCAGGTCACCCAGGTCCGCGAGGGGCACCCACCGGGCCTCAAGGTGCGACGCGCCCGCGTGCGGGGCGGGCGAGGCCGCCGCGACCTCGGCGAGCCACACGCCCATGACGCGGCCGCCCAGGATCGGCCACCACTGGCCATCTTCGGGACACACGCGCGCGCCGACCGTGATGCGCGCGCCGAGCTCCTCCTCAATTTCGCGCTCGAGGGCTGTTACCGGATCCTCATTGTCCTCGACCTTGCCGCCGGGCAGCTCGAACTGGCCGCGCAGCTCCTGCGGGTAGGCACGCGAGCAGGCGAGCAGCATCGTGGGCTCGCTCAGGGAATCGACAATCGCGGCGGCCACCACGGGACGAGTCATAGGAACTCCAATCAATCAGGCGAGCCCAGTGTATCTGGAGGGAGAGCGCACGCCGGATCTGGACGGCAGACGCTGACAGCATGTACCGGGCCATCGGCTACTCCTCACCACACCGACAAGTCGCGCCAGTTGCGCGGCCATCCGGCGTAACGATATGATCGACGGGTCGATTCCTTCGGGACGATGAATTGCGGGCGTAGTTCA
>JAHYYD010000148.1:0-2722 GCA_019425105.1 Actinomycetota bacterium | reverse complement strand
ACGATATGATCGACGGGTCGATTCCTTCGGGACGATGAATTGCGGGCGTAGTTCATCGGTAGAATGGAAGCTTCCCAAGCTTCAGAGGCGGGTTCGATTCCCGTCGCCCGCTCCATTTTGACTCCGGATTTGATAAGTCCGGAGTTTTTTCGTTTGCGGGTGTCTGACCAATGTTGGTCGGCAGTGTCATGGGGTGTAAGCGATTTGTGTGGTAGTGGCGCTGTTGGAGGGGCTGGATGTGGCTTGTTGTCGGATGCTGAGTGTTTGGGATCGCGCGGCGATGATGGTGGGGTTGGAGGCGGGCTTGCCCCAGGTGCGTATCGTCGGCCGGGTTGGGCGTAGTCCCTCGGTGGTGTGCCGTGAAATCGCTCGCCACACCGGAGCCCTGATGGTGCAACCAGGCCAAGGATGCCAGGAGAGCGGCGCAGGTGGCCAGGCCAGTGCGTGCGCGCCCCTGATCGAGCGCACCACCGGCTAGCAAGGACGTTCAGGAACGTATAGTGTCGGATCTGGAAGCGAAATTGAGGCGACTTGACAAGTCTGAAAGTGCTATCAGCGAGGCCCTGGGGAGGCTCACTGATCAACGCTATAGGTTGGTGTCAATAGCTACGAATGGAAAACTCGCTATACCCCGCACATGTACTATTGCCTGAACTTGCATAAAGCATCTCGCTCACTTCTGTCGACACTGAGAAAACAACATTCCCGACCAAATTTTTCTCCCGATTGGAGGCGTCACGATGGGTTCCCGGTTAGGTGTTTTGCTTAAGACTTACTCTGGTTGGGAGATCTACTACGACCACTGGGCGGCCCAAACGGTCGGACTGGACATTGCGATCGACGGTATGGAAGCCACCTATGAGCGTGTGCGTTGTATGTCTCCGATGGGTGTTGATGATCCGCATGCTTGGGAGGGGGCGCCGTGGATTGAGGGCACACTTCTGATCGACGAGACCAGGAAACTGGTCGTGTGGGCAGAGGAGAGTGAGGCACTCTACATGCCTCGACTTATCAACTACCTCGTTGAGCACACCTGGCCTGGGTGGACGGCCGTCTGGTCAGCCGAAGGAACCCGTGGAACTCTTCGGGCTGCGGGCGTCGATCCGGCCACCATCTTCACACACCGTTCTGATCGTTTGCCGTGTGATCGCGCGCCCGATCTAGAGCCATGGGATGAGTGGCGCGGAGTTGATCCCATCACCGTGCGCATGGCAGACGGTACCTTGGTCACCTGGCGCGCCTACGGCTTCCTGGACGATCTTACTGGATGCGGTCCCGAGAATTTCCTGGCTTTGGCTCGCGAGGTCGCCTCCCGACTACCGGATGAATCGGATGCGTGGGAGCAGACCACGGATGACGATGTTCCGACCACCGGGATATTCGTGGACTACCAAGCACGCTCGTTGCGTTGGTGGTCGCTCCAGGACAGGGACATGCACCTGGAGGATTTCGATGCGCTGTGGCCGGGATGGACACTAACCAGCAGTTCGGACGACTACTCCTGGCACCAAGAACTCACCGGGCAGGTATTCCGTACCTGGGCCGACGATGTCAACGAATGTCGCTCCTGGATCGTGAGAGCTATTGAAGAAGGTACACGAGCCAACCCGCTAGCAAGCTTGGCTAACGCCCTGGCAGCTCAGGGTCATGAGATCAGTCCGTACGCGTCCGCTCTGGAGTTCGTTCCCTCCAACCGTCAAGCCGCGGTGGAAACCTTCAATCGGCTCCTCAATGTCGTTCGAGACGCGCCGTTGAAGCCCGCGCGAATTATCGACCGACACGGAACTATCACACCCCCGTTCGAGGAGGGAAAGGCCGGATTCTAGGGGTGGTTGCAAGACGGGTTATGTCCTGAGCAGCAGTTCGAGGCGTTGCTTGGGTGCGTCCCAGTTGGGCGTTTTGCCGGGGCACTCACCCCGCTGATCAGCGATGACGTCCAGGTCTGCGTCGCTCGGGGGCGAACGATCAGAGCCTTTGGGCATGTCATTGATGCAGGAGCCCGTTCGTGTTCTCGTTCGTTGCGCACTGCCAGGGCCAATGCGGGTCACACAAGGACACATCAAACCCCACGCTCCGAAGCGATCTTGCCACGCTAAGCCAGATCGCTGCCCCAGTCCCACCTGCAAACTAATCGATGATGGCATCGTGAACCTCGACGGCTGTATGCCCATCGGGCACGTAGAGCAACATCGTGAACCGGGTAGAGCACTCCACGAGTGCGCAGAGCACCTTTGGCCCAGATGCCAATGGACTGGCAGATCGTCTCCCCACACGAGTTCGAGCTTTCTCGAAGGATCACACGGCGCACCCATAACAAGCAACAGGCCGACCACCCACGGTTACACCACTATGCGGGACGCTACTGAAAACGTCTGGGTGGACAAGAACCTCATCACCGCCAACTCAGCCGCCGGGCTGGACTGGGCAAAAGCCATACTGGAGTACCTTGACGTCTACCCGGTAGAGACAATCAACACCTGGTACCAGTACTACTCGACAGGAAACCCAGAATTCTTTTTCAAGTTGATGGCCAACTAGACCGAAACGGAAATTGATGCATTCAGCACCTCCGCATCAACTTACCTGTCGTAGTTCCGCCGTGACTCAATTGCTTCCTGTGCTGCGAAAGTAGCGTTCAGTGCTCGCGGAAAGCCGCAGTACACTGATGCGTGCAGGATAGCTTCCTGAATTTCCTCTTCGGAAATCCCGACATTGAGTGCCG
>JAHYYD010000147.1 GCA_019425105.1 Actinomycetota bacterium | reverse complement strand
TGCGCGCCGCGCTCGCGGTTCTGCCGCGCGAGCTCGTCCTGGTCGAGACCGATGCCCCCTACCTGACGCCCGTCCCGTGGCGCGGATGCCCCAACGCCTCCTACGTCATGGCGCACACCGTGCGTTTCATTGCGGACCAGTGGGGCGTCAGCGAAGCCGTGGCGTGCGACCAGCTGAGGGCGAACACCGAGGCGGTCTACGGCGCCTGGTGAGGGACCTTTTGCCCGTGATAACGCGGGTTTGACGAGGCTTTCGCGTCGTGTCGAACGGTGCCCACATGCTGGTGAATTGCGTCAAAGTGGTCGCACAACGGTAACAAATTGGTTACGGTGGGTGTGTCAGTCCAATTCGAGCGACTCGCCCGTATGCGCCCCGTTATGCGGCACATGCGTCGATACGACCCTCGAAGCGGAACCTTCAACGTCTGGAGACACGTGAGCGTTCAGCCCTCCCGCACAACCGTTATTTCCGTCGCCGCCGCGACGGCCCTCCTGGTGGCCGGTACTGCTGCTACCGCCATCGGCACCTCCTATCGTCACGTGACCGTCGAAGTTGACGGCGTCACCCACGACGTGTCCGGCTTCTTCACGACCGCAGGCGACGCCCTGAGCACGGCCGGTGTCTCCGTCGGCGCCCATGACCTCGTCGCCCCCGCCTCCGATCAGAGCGTTGCGAACGGCGATACCGTCGTCGTGCGCACCGCCACCGAATACAACGTGACCGTCGATGGTAACCAGACCACCGCATGGTCCACCGCCTCGTCCATCCACGGCGTGCTTGCGGCCCTGCCTGCTTCCGCCTCGTCGATGGCCGCCGACCGCTCCTACACCCGCGCCGAGATGCCCGTCGCCGAGGCCGGCGAGACGATCCACGTCATCGCCGACGGCGCCACGACCGACGTCGTCGCTTCCTCCGACGAAGGCACGACCGCGATCCTCGAGAAGGCCGGTATCAGCGCCGGTCCGATCGACCGTGTGACCCTGGAACACAACGGCGGCGAGGCCACCTTGCGCGTCGCGCGCGTCGTGCGCGGCAACGTGTCCACCACGACCGAGATCCCCTACGAGACCGAAGAGCGCGAGGACGCCGAGGCCGAAGAAGGCACCGAGAAGACCGTCCAGGAGGGCGTGGCCGGGTCTGAGGTAACCGAGACCTATCAGGAGACCGTCGACGGCAACGTCACCGTCTCCGCCGTCCTGTCCACGACGCGCACCGAGCCCACCAAGCGCATCGTCTCCAAGGGCACGAAGGCCAAGAAGGCCGAGGATGCCGCCTCGAAGTCGTCCTCCTCGTCTGATTCTTCAGGTTCCTCCGCTTCCTCTTCGTCCGCCTCTGCTCCCGCCGCCGTCTCCGGCGACGATGCGGCGATCTGGGCTGCCATCGCTCAGTGCGAGTCCGGCGGTAACCCCTCGATCAACACGGGCAACGGCTACTACGGCATGTATCAGTTCTCGCTGCCGACGTGGCGTTCCGTGGGCGGATCCGGCCTGCCCTCCGATGCTTCCGCCGAGGAGCAGACCATGCGTGCGCGCATGCTCCAGCAGCGCTCCGGTTGGGGCCAGTGGGGCTGCGCCTACAAGCTCGGCCTCGTCTGACGTGACATTGCCCGCTGGCGCGCCAGGACTCTGGCGTGCCAGCGGGCGCTCACGCTAAGCTGACCAGCAGTACCAAGAGCGAGTAACTGGAGAATTGTGAGCCATCATCTGAGCACCTCCCTGAGTGCGTCCGCCGCCAGCGCCCTGCACGTCCTCGGTGGCCGACTGCGCTCCTTTGCACCCTCCCCGCGCGTCGTTCTCGGAGCCGCGGCCCTGACCTCGGCAGGCGTCTTCGCTATCGCTGGCGTCGGCGTCGCCTCCTCGCACACCTCCGTCATGCTCGAGGTCAACGGCGTATCCCGCCCTGTCACCTCGTGGGGCAACACTGTCGGCGATGCGCTCAAGGCCGCCGGCGTGAGCGTTGGTAGCAACGACCTCGTGCAGCCCGGCCCGGGTGAGGCCGTGCGCGACGGCGACACGATCGTCGTGCGCACCTCGAAGGCCTACACGGTCAGCGTCGACGGGCAGACGCGCACCCTGTGGACCACGGCCTCCTCAGCGGACAGCATCCTCGCCGACGCTGCGCCGCTCGGCTCGGCTGTCTCGCTCGCGGCGGACCGCTCCTCGTCCCGCGATGAGCTGACCCCGCTCGTCTCGCGCGCCCGCAACGTCTCGGTCACGGTGGACGGCTCGACCCGCGAAGTCGCCGCACGTCCCGGCCAGGACGCGCGCGCCATTCTCGAGGCCGCCGGAGTCTCCGTGCACCCCCTCGACCGCGTGACCGTCTCCAACGGCCCCACCGGCGAACTCACGATCAACGTGAGTCGCGTGACCCGCGGCGAAGCCACCGAAACCGTTGAAATCCCCTTCAGCGAGACGACGACGACCAGCGCCGACCTGTTCGTGGGCGAGTACCAGGTGACCACTGCCGGCGTCAATGGTGCGACGACGTGGACCGTGTGGCAGGAAAAGAATGGCGACGAGGTCCTGACCTCCGTGCCGATCACCGAGCATTCGACCTCGCAGCCTGTCACCCAGGTGCGCAGTGAAGGAACGAAGGAAGCGACCCCGGCCGCCCTCGTTGCCGCAGGCATTGATCCCAAGGCCACCCTTGAGGAGAAGACCGAGGCGGACGGCACCACCTCCGTGCGCTATCGCGCGAAGCTCGGAACGATCTCCACGAAGGAAGAGATCGCCGCGATCGCTGCCGACACGAAGAACGCGGACTCGGCCACTGCCGCCGCTGCTGCGGCTGCTGCCGCCGCGGCGGGTGCTGTGCCGACAACCTACTCGGGCGAGGATCCACGTTCGCTGGCCAAGCCTCTCGTCGCAGCCCAGGGCTGGGGCGACAGCGAGTACCAGTGCCTGGTCCTCCTGTGGAACCGTGAGTCGCAGTGGAATCCCTACGCCGAGAACGCGTCGTCGGGCGCCTACGGTATTCCGCAGGCCCTGCCCGGTTCCAAGATGGCGTCGGTCGGCGCTGACTGGCGCACCAACCCGATCACCCAGATCAACTGGGGCATCGGCTACATCAAGGGCCGCTACGGCACGCCGTGCTCGGCGTGGGCGCACTCGAACACGGTGGGCTGGTACTAAGTCTGAGAGCTGTTTGGGGCCGGGTCTGACAACGACGGTTGTCGGGCCCGGCCCTTTGTGTCGGAGGTGTGGTGGTGCGTCGGTGCGCTCCCGCCACAATTTCGCACGTAATTCCCTATCAGCTGTTTCAAGATTTGAAATCGCATCGTTGGAATCATGCGGTTTTGAGCCGTGGCTAGAAACTGAACAGGTTAAATTACGTGCGAGATTGTTGGGGAAGGTGAGAATCTGGCTCGCCGCTAGCACGCGGATAGGTTGTGAAGATATGGATAGGTAACGAGTATCCGGATAGCTTATTAACCTATCCGGATGTGGCTAACCTATCCGGATGCGGCTAACCTATCCGGATGCCTGGAACCTGTCCGCGTAGAGCGATCACTATCGCCCGCCGAGTGGATTCATGACGTATTCCAGTGCCGTCCTGTCGCAATTTCGCATGCAATTCCCCGTCGAGTATTTCATGATCTGAACTACGGTCGTTGGAATCATGCGGTTTTGGGCCATACCTAAAATCTGACCAGATTAAATTGCATGCAACATTGTCGGGGAAGGTGAGTTTGTGGCAAGCCCCGTGACGCTCCGAGCCTCACAGGGCACCTTGCCCCGGCCTCGTCGGCCCCGTGCACTAGACTTGCCACCGTGAGCCGATCCTCCACTCCCCGCAACCAGCGCGATTCGCGCCGCCTCGACCCGACCCTGCCCGAGGGCGCCGTCCCCTCCGAGACGGGCCTCCTCGGCCCCCTTGAAGTGAAGGCCATCTCCGAGGCGCTCGGGATTCGCCCTACCAAGGTGCTGGGCCAGAACTTCGTGCACGACGCGGGCACGGTGCGCAAGATCGTCGCAGCCGGTGGCGTCGAAGAGGGCGACGAGGTCGTCGAGGTCGGCCCCGGCCTCGGCTCCCTGACCCTGGCGCTCCTGGAAGTCGGCGCGCGCGTGCGTGCCGTCGAGATCGACCCGCCCCTGGCCGCAGCCCTGCCCGAGACCGTGCGCGCCCGCATGAGCGAGGCCGCCGACCGCTTCCACGTCGTCACCATGGACGCCACGGAAATCAGCGGCGTCGATGACTTCGGCGTGGACTGGCCCGCCCCCACGAAGCTCGTCGCGAACCTGCCGTACAACGTGGCCGTGCCGGTTCTGCTCAACATGCTCGAGGCCTTCCCCTCCATCCAGGTCGTCGTCGTCATGGTCCAGGCTGAGGTCGCGGACCGCCTGGCCGCTGGCCCCGGATCGCGCACGTACGGCGTGCCCTCGGTGAAGGCCTCCTGGTATGGCTCGGTTGAGCGTGCGGGGACGATTGGTCGCTCGGTGTTTTGGCCGGTGCCCGGCGTGGATAGTGCCCTCGTGCGCCTGACGCGCCTGGAGACCCCGCGCGGGGACGACGAGCTGCGCCGCGCCACCTTCGAGGTCACCGACGTGGCCTTCGGGCAGCGTCGCAAGACCCTGCGCGCGGCCCTCAAGAACTGGGCGGGCGGCCCCGAGGCCTCCGAGGCTCTCCTGTCGGCCGCCGGCATTGACCCGACGCGCCGCGGTGAGACTCTCTCGATCGACGAGTTCGTCGAGCTGGGGCGCGCCGTCATCGAGGCTCGCGCCAACGGCACCCTCGAGGCGTCGACCGCGGCCCGCTGACGGCCGCTGGGAAGACAATCGGCAGGAAGAAGGAACGCCATGCGTGAAGTGCGCGCCAGTGCGCCCGGAAAAGTCAACCTGACCCTGCGCGTCGGCGCGCCCACGCCCGACGGCTACCATCCGCTCGTCACGGTCTTCGAGGCCCTGAACCTGCGCGAGACCGTCACCGTGCGCACCTCGAAGACACCCGGCGTGCGCGTCGAGACGACCGCGTACCTGCCCGACGGGAGCATCGACGAGGCCACGACCCGCGCCATGGCGGACCTCGACCCGCAGACCCACCTGGCGGTGCGCTCCGCGCGCGTCCTCCAGCGCCTCGCTGCCGCGGGCCCCTGGGCCTCCACCGCCGCGGGACTGAGCATCCGCGTCGACAAGCGCGTCCCCGTCGCCGGTGGCATGGCCGGCGGATCCGCAGACGCGGCCGCCGCCCTGGTGGCCTGCAACGAGCTGTGGGAGCTGGGCCTCGGCGCCGAGCAACTCGAGGCGATCGGCCGCTCGCTGGGCGCCGACGTGCCCGCCTGCCTGGCGGGCGGCATCGCGCTGGGAACCGGGCGCGGCGACCACATGAGCGTCCTGCGCGAGGGGGACGAGGAGGGCCAGCACCACTGGGTCATGCTCCTGGCCCACGCAGGCCTGTCCACCCCCGAGGTGTTCCGCGAGTTCGACCGGGTGGACGCGGTCGGTGCGCCCGCCCTCGCCGAACCCACGCCCGAGGACGTCGCCGCCCTGTGCGCAGGACCCGAGGAGCTGAGCCACTGCCTCGTCAACGACCTGCAGGCCCCCGCCCTGCGCCTGCGCCCCGAACTGGCCGACACGATCGCCGCCGCGAAGGGTGCGGGAGCCCTGGCCGTCACCCTGTCCGGGTCCGGCCCGACCGTCGCCGCCCTCGCGCGCGACGCCGCACACGCCCGAGCGCTCGCCGCCACCCTCAGCGACACGCCCACGGTTGCGCGCGCGATCCCCACCCACGGGCCCGTCTGTGGCGCCCGCATCGAATCGACGGAGGCCATCTGATGGCGCACCTGCTCGGAACTCA